>NZ_JBFRGC010000030.1:0-93352 GCF_052115145.1 Paenibacillus sp. 2TAB26 | reverse complement strand
GCATAACGATGGGCAACCATACGTGGGATAATAAAGATATTTTTGAATGGATCGACGACGAGCCGCGCTTGGTTCGCCCAGCAAATTATGCAGAAGGCGCTCCTGGACAAGGCATGGCTTTTATTAAGGCTGGCGGCAAGCAGCTCGCTATTATTAACTTGCAAGGCCGCACCTTTTTACCGCCAATCGATTGTCCATTCCGCAAAGCAGACGAATTGATCGAAGAGGCAAAAGAGCAAACGAACAATATCCTTGTTGATTTTCATGCGGAAGCAACCTCGGAGAAAATCGCAATGGGATGGCATCTCGATGGCAGAGCTTCTATCGTGCTTGGCACGCATACGCATGTACAAACGAATGATGATACGATCCTGCCTGGGGGCACGGCTTACATAACAGATGTTGGCATGGTTGGCCCTAAAGAAGGGGTGCTTGGCATGGAGCGAAACGCCGTTTTGCATAAATTTATTACGCAGCTGCCGGTTCGTTTTGTAGTGGATGAAGGAAAGTGGCATTTGCATGCAATCTCTGTTCAAATCGATGATGCGACGGGACAGGCACGGAAAATTGAGAAAATTCGTCTTACGGAAGATGAATGGCTTCTGATGTAATACTATGATTCTAGTGAAAGTTCTGACAATTCAGAACAGTTTGTTAATATGCGGAATAAAAGCAGGAATTTTTTAAACTCCCTCGAATACTATTTAAAAGTGGAATCCATCCAACAGTCCAAGGGGAGGTTCTTTTTATGGATGTATTAAAAGTTTCAGCAAAGTCCAATCCAAATTCCGTTGCAGGTGCGCTAGCTGGCGTTCTTCGTGAACGTGGTGGTGCGGAGCTGCAAGCCATTGGTGCTGGTGCGTTAAATCAAGCGATCAAAGCAGTTGCGATTGCTCGTGGATTTGTCGCTCCCAGCGGGGTGGATTTAATTTGCATACCGGCTTTTACTGACATTGTTATCGATGGGGAGGATCGAACAGCAATCAAATTGATTGTTGAACCTCGGTAGCAAGTCCAAGCGGCGTTAAGGTGTAAGCCAATTGGATTAAAAAACAATCGTTCGCCTGTTTACGTCGTAGACAGGTTTTTTTGCTGCAAATTATAAACGGTGAGGTGCGTCTATGAAAGTGGTAGATTTCCATTGCGATGTGCTATGCAAACTGTTGATTGATGAAAATTTATATTTTCAAGGCAATAAACCCGGCAAATTAGATGTTACATACGAGCGTTTAAAGGCTGCAGGAACGATCTTGCAAACTTTTGCAATCTATATTCCACAATCAATGAATGGTCGACTAGAGCCAATTTTGGAGAGCGTAGATCGTTTCCACCAGATGGTATTAAGCTGCGAGGACATGGTGTGGGTAAGGACAACCCATGACTTGGATTCTTGTATTAAGGATGGAAAAATTGGAGCATTACTGTCGCTTGAAGGTGTTGATGGTCTTCAAGGACAAATGTCGCTGCTTCGCATTATGCATCAATTAGGCATACGTGCAGCTGGAATGACATGGAATCATGCGAATTGGGCTGCGGACGGAGCGATGGAGCAGCGTGGCGGGGGCTTGACCGCAAAAGGGAAATTGCTAGTAGAAGAATGCAATAATTTGGATATACTAATAGATGTATCACATTTATCTGAACGTGCGTTCTGGGATGTTGCTGAGCTTTCCAAGAGACCGATCCTAGCTTCTCATTCAAATGCAAGAGCAATCTGTGATCATCCGCGAAATTTGAGGGATGCCCAAATTGAAAAAATAATTGAGATGCATGGAGTAGTGGGGGTTACTTTTGTGCCTTGGTTTGTATCCAGCGCGGAAGTCGTTGTCATCGATGATTTATTGCGTCATATTGAGCATATTTGTGAGCTAGGCGGAGCATCGCATATTATGCTCGGCTCTGATTTTGACGGAATTGATAGTTATATGAAACAATTAACGCATCCTGGAGAACTCATTAATCTTCAAGAGGCACTTCTTAAACGATATTCTGAGCAGCAAACCGAACAGTTTATGTCCGGCAATGCTCTTCGTTTCCTTCGGGAAAATCTCCCTTTTAACTAAAATGAATTCGATCTATTTGCGGTATGGGATTGATCGAAACAAACTATGCTTATATTAAGCGTTTACATCTTGATTTTTATAGATATGCGCTTTAAACTTGTTGTGACTGTTATGAATTATACTATATAATTACTTGATGAAATAGAATATTGCACGTTTTAGACAAAGAGGAGTTGGGCATTTTGATTAGTCAATTGTCTTGGAAGATCGGGGGACAACAGGGTGAAGGCGTCGAAAGTACAGACCGGATTTTTTCCACGGCGCTAAACCGTTTAGGCTATTATTTATATGGATATCGTCATTTCTCCTCGCGGATCAAAGGCGGACATACGAATAACAAAATTCGTATAAGCACGAAGCCGATTCGTGCTATTTCGGATGATTTGGATATTTTGGTTGCTTTTGACCAAGAAAGCATTGATTTGAATGCGAAGGAATTGCGTCTAGGCGGCGTTATCGTTGCAGATGCAAAGTTTAACCCAACGATACCTGAAGGCATAGATGCTAGACTGTTTGCTGTTCCGATTACGAAGATGGCTGAGGAGCTAGGCACTTCATTAATGAAAAACATGGTTGCCTCCGGCGCTTCTTGGGCGCTTCTTGGTCTTCCGCTTGAAGTATTCAATAAAGCGGTTGAAGAAGAGTTTGGACGCAAAGGTGCAGCTGTTGTAGAGAAAAATATCGAAGCGGTAAAAAGCGGCGCTGAATTTGTGCTGGAGCAAGCGGGCGGACCGCTTGACGAATTTAAGCTAGATGAGGCGGATGGGCAGCAGAAGCTGTTCATGATTGGCAATGAAGCAATCGGTCTAGGTTCTTTGGCAGCTGGTTGCCGTTTGATGGCGGCTTACCCGATCACACCAGCTTCCGAGATTATGGAATATTTAATTAAAAAGCTTCCGAAATTCGGCGGAACAGTCGTGCAAACGGAGGATGAAATTGCAGCGGTAACGATGGCGATTGGTGCAAACTATGCTGGCGTACGCACAATGACCGCTTCTGCGGGTCCTGGACTGTCCCTAATGATGGAGGCTATTGGTCTTGCAGGCATGACAGAAACACCGCTGGTCATCGTTAATACGCAGCGTGGCGGTCCTTCAACGGGTCTACCTACGAAGCAAGAGCAATCGGACTTGAACGCAATGGTTTATGGCACACATGGAGAGATTCCAAAAATCGTCATTGCTCCTGCATCGATTGAAGACTGCTTCTACGATACGATTGAATCGTTCAATTTGGCTGAGGAATATCAAGTACCGGTTATTCTGATGACCGATTTGCAGCTGTCGCTCGGCAAACAATCCTGTGATCAGCTTGATTACAGCAAAATTGAAATCAAACGCGGCAAACTAGTCGAGAATGTGCCTGCCCTTGAAGGCCACGACTTGTTTAAACGCTATGAGCTAACAGAAGACGGCATTTCCCCTCGTGTATTGCCTGGCGAGAAGGGCGGTCTGCATCATGTGACCGGCGTAGAGCATGATGAAACTGGACGTCCATCGGAGAATGCAATGAACCGTCAGCACATGATGGATAAGCGATTGAATAAGCTGAATGATATGTACATTCGTGAAGCTATTCGTGTTGACGCGCCTCATGAAACGCCTGATTTGCTTATTATCGGTATGGGTTCTACTGGCGGCACGATTGATGAAGCTAGAAGCTTGCTGACTCTAGATGGCGTGAAAACGAACCATATCACGATTCGTCAAATTCATCCGTTCCCAACTAAACCTCTGCTTCCTTACTTGCAAAATGCGAAAAAAGTAATTGTCATCGAAAATAATGCAACCGGACAGCTGGCAGGACAAATTAAAATGCATGCTGGTTTTGCAGAAAAAATCGATAGCTTGCTTAAATACGACGGTAACCCATTTTTACCTTCCGACGTTCACAAAGCATGTAAGGAGTTGAGTTTAGATGGCAACGTTCAAAGAGTTTAGAAATAATGTAAAACCTAACTGGTGCCCGGGCTGCGGAGACTTTTCTATTCAAGCGGCGATTCAACGTGCAGCAGCTAACGTAGGACTAGAACCTGAGAACCTAGCGGTTATATCAGGTATTGGATGTTCAGGCCGGATCTCTGGCTACATTAACGCTTATGGCTTCCATGGCATACACGGCCGCGTGCTGCCTATCGCACAAGGTGTAAAGCTTGCTAATCGCGAGCTTACCGTAATCGCTTCAGGCGGAGACGGAGACGGCTTCGCTATTGGTATGGGGCACACGGTTCACGCGATCCGTCGCAACCTGAATGTGACTTATATCGTAATGGATAACCAAATTTATGGCTTAACCAAAGGTCAAACTTCACCGCGCAGCGCGGAAGGCTTCAAAACAAAATCGACGCCGGAAGGCTCGATTGAGTCGACGCTGTCACCGCTTGAGATTGCGTTATCTGCGGGTGCAACATTTATTGCTCAATCATTCTCGAGTGATTTGAAGCAGCTGACGAAATTAATCGAAGAGGGAATCAACCACGAAGGTTTCTCCTTGATTAACGTGTTCAGCCCATGTGTTACCTTCAACAAAATCAATACGTACGACTGGTTTAAGGAAAATATCGTGAACTTGGAGCAATTCCCTGATTACGATCCAACAAACCGCGTGCAGGCGATGAACAAGATTATGGAAACAAACGGCATGCTCACAGGACTAATCTATCAGAATAAAACGCGAAAAGCCTATGAAGATTTGATTACAGGCTTCAAGCCCGAGGCTCTAGCTAAGCAAAATATCAAAATCACCCCAGAAGAATTCGATAAGCTTGTTGCCGAATTTAAATAAGTGGTATGATAAGCATGCGGCCAAAAGGCCGTATGCTTTTTCTTTCAACTCTGTGGAAAACAACAAAATTAAATCAGGAGAGTGACAACATGATACATAGAGGAGTACCAATCGGAGTATCTGCAAGACATATTCATTTATCACAGGAGCATGTTGAAATATTGTTTGGGGCAGGTTATGCGTTAACTGAAATGAAACCATTGTCTCAGCCAGGACAATACGCTGCGAATGAAACGGTAGCGGTTGTTGGTCCAAAAGGAACATTTGGAAAAGTAAGAATTCTCGGACCTGCACGGAAAGAGACGCAGCTCGAGGTATCGCGTACGGACGCATTTGCGTTAGGCGTTAACCCGCCAGTTCGGGAATCAGGTAATACAAAAGGCTCTGCAGGCATTAAGCTTCAAGGGCCTGCTGGAGAGGTTACAATCGAAGAGGGCGTCATTGTAGCGGCTCGTCATATTCATTTCCACACAAGCGATGCTGAGCGGTTTGGTATTGCGGACAAGCAGTCGCTGCGGGTTCGTTTCGCTGGCGAGCGCGGTGTCGTATTCGAAAATGTTGTTGCACGTGTATCTGATCAATTCGCACTTGATATGCATATTGATACAGATGAAGCAAATGCAGCAGGCGTGAAAAACGGAGATATGGCTGAAATCATAGATTAGTCAATAAAAAAAACAGCTTCCCTGTCGTCAGAGACGATGAGGAAGCTGTTTTTTTTGTTTGGAAAGATGGAATTAATGTCCCATCATCATGGATACTTCAGGTTTATTCTCAGCATTGGTGCCATCTTCTTGCTTCGGTCTGCGAAGCAGGAAGGCTGTGAGGGCGCCAACGATTGAAATGGATGCCAAGATGAAGAACGTATCCCCGTAAGAGGAGTACACTACATTTGGTCCTGGGTTAGTTACACTGTAATGCTCTACTCTGCTAGCGAGAATCGTCGACAAGCCGGCGATTGCAAAGGAAGTCATAACCTGCTGCGCAGCTGCGGTCAGCGAGGTTACGCGGCTAACGAGCTCCTTAGGAGCGGATTGCATAATATGTGTGTTAAGCGGCATCATCGACAAGCCCATACCTGCACCGAGAAGAGCAATCGGAATCATAAGAGTGAGAAGAGTCGTGTCCGCTGAAAGCTGGCTAAGGATGAAGCCTGCAATCGTAACAATGGATAAACCGGCAATGACGATTGGACGAGCTCCGAAGCGGTCAAACAGCTTGCCGCCGATCGGCATGAAAATACCTGCTGCTAAAGCTTGTGGAAGCAAAATAAGTCCAGTATCAAATGCGGAGTAACCTTTGGCGATTTGCAAGAAAATCGGAATTAAGAATAATGTTCCGAATAATGCGATTTGAACAATCCACTGCAAAATAATGCCGCGTGTGAAATTGCTTGATTTAAAGACGCGAAGCTCAAGCAAAGGCTCCTTGCGCTTCAGTTCTATGATGATGAAGAGGATAAGCGAAATACCGCCTACTATCATACCGATCAAAGCTTCAGGCGAGGTCCAGCCGCTGCCTGCGCCGCCTTCACCGCCGCCAGCAGAGCTTACGCCATAAGCAAGACTGGCAAAAGCAAGTGGGGCGAAAATCATACCTAAAAAGTCTAGGGAAGGAACATGTTTGCGTTCAATTTTTGGCAAGGTGCGAAGCCCTACGATAACGGCAATGACACCAATTGGAAGATTGATAATAAATATCCAATGCCAAGATACATAATCAACGAGCCAGCCTGCTACTACAGGGCCAAGAGCGGGAGCTAACAGCATTGGAATACCGATCATACCCATAACTGCTCCTTGTTTGCCAGGAGGGCTGAGTCTAAAGGTAAAGGCCATTGCGATTGGAGCAACCATACCGCCGCCAAGACCTTGAATGATACGGAATACGATAAGCTGTTCAGCGGTTGTTGCTAATGCACAAAGACCGGAACCAATCGTAAACATAATGATTGAGAACAAAAAGACTTGTTTGGCGCCAAAACGATCTGACATCCATCCCGCAAGCGGAATAACAGCAGCCTGTGCTAGTGCATAACCCGTAATGGTCCACTGCACAAGCGACATCGAGCTTTTGAAGTCGGCCATTAAACCTGGCATAGCGACATTCATTGCGGTGCCGTCCAAAATAACCATGAACATACCGACGATAATGGCAATCAGCGGTGCAATAATATTGCGCATGGACATCGGATCACCAGCAGGTGCTGCTTTTTTTGAAGCTGAAGCCATTTTATTTCCTCCTATCCAAATATGAGGGTCTATCCAACTATTGTTGACCTCTGTGTACCAGCAGGCTACAATAAAAGGTGACCGCTTCTATGAGCGGACAATTGTCCGCATTACTGAATAATAAAGACGAATGGGGCAATTGTCAATCGTAAGATTTGTAAACGCGGAAAAAGGAGATAGGAACGATGACTGCACCAGAAAACAGCAGAACGAAACAAGCGCTCAGCAAAGCGATTTTGCGTACGGCTAATCACTTGTTTACGGAGCATGGGGTAGAATCGGTCAGTATGCATCAAATCGCCAAATCAGTCGGTATTGGACAAGGCACCTTGTACCGGAGGTATTCAAACAAAGGTGATTTGTGTATGGATATGATGAAAGAGAATTTTGAAATTTTCATCAATGAGATCGACGCGTATTTGACAGAAGAGGCTATGCTGTCCGTACATGAGCGATTGAGCGGAGTTATGCGCAAAATTATAGCGTTTATCGATAAGGAATCGAAATGGCTTGGCGTGATGCAATCTTTTAATAAAATCGAACTTGAACATCCTAAAGGTGATTTTTTCCAATCACCCCCTTATCTTTATTTGCATACTGTCCTGCGCAGCTTGTTTGAGGAAGCAATGGAGAAAGAGCAAATTAAGCCTATTGATCCTTGTTATGCTGCTCATTCCTTTATATCCATTCAATCCCCGCATACGTTTAGGCAATTGCGGTACGTGATGGGCTACACTTGTGAAGAAATACAGGACCGGTTTTGCAAGACATTTATTGATCCTTTATTTCGATAATTGATTAGTAATGTAAAAGAGAGGACAGCGTATATGCTGTCCTCTCTTTTATTTGTTTTGAAATTATAGCTGATGCGCAGTCAGCACTGGAGAAATAATGTATAGTGTATCTTCGTTGTTGGTCGGCCTAACTAAGATCGGTTTATTTTTTCCTGTAAATCGCAACAACACTTGTGTGCTGTCAATCGCTTGCATAATATCTCTCATATATTTTCCATTGAAAAAAACAATAAGCGGCTCACCAAAAATAGGGTTAATAGCGAACTTTTCCGAGACATCGCCTATCTCAGCTGCTGCTGCAAATAATTCGATTTCACAAGATGAAATGCGCATCCCGATGGCATGTGTATCACTAACGAGCAAGCTGACGCGTTGGACGGCCCGAAGAAAAGGAGCAGTGTTCATCRTTATTTCGGTTGAAAAGGTTTGTGGCACCAATCTTTCAACTACAGGAAATGTGCCTTGAATAAGCAGCGATTGCATACTGAAATTTAATGTGTTGAAGGAAATGACCTGGTCTGAAATCGTAATTTGTGTTTTGCTAGATCCATCTGACAACATTTTGGAATAATCGGACAAATGTTTTGCTGGAATAACAAACGGAACTGAATCTGAGCTGTTTTCACTTAGATTTGAGGTGCTTGTAGCAAGCCGAACGCCATCGGTAGCAGAAAGCCTCAGCTTTCCATTAATGGTTTGACAAGAAATGCCTGTCAATATCGGTTTCACTTCAGAAGTGGAAGCTGCAAACGAAACTTGCTTCACAATCTTTTTAAACTCTATATTATCGATTTGAAATTTAGCTGTATTCTCTAAGCTGCGCATATCTGGAAATTGTGAAACATCCATTGTAGCCAGACTGTAAATAGAATGATCTGATTCAATATGTATAAAATTATGTTTTAACTCTGCGAGCTTTACTTTGCTTTCAGTTGAAAAACTGCGGACAATATCGAGCAAAAGACGAGCGGGGATAACTGTACTTCCTTCTTTATCAATTTTAAGGTGGTCACAATGACAAGGGATAATATATTGAAGAGTCATAGATGTATTGCAGGCTGTGAGAGAAAGACCAGGGGCTCCGGCTTGAATTTTAATGCCTGAAAGAATAGGGGAAACTGCTCTTAATGCCAAACCAGCAGCAATATGCTGAAGTCCAATATGCAACGATTGCTGTCTCACTTCAACAAGCATGATTGTCACCCGTCTTTACAATAATTTGTCGTGTGTATTTAATGATGACTCTATTATTCCGCGAATTACTTCAGATCGGGAGAGACCAGATGTTTTGCACCGATTTTCAAGCTCGCTCCAGACCTCATTGGTGAGCGTTAACGAAATTTTTTTAGTCTCCCCAAATCCCTTTCTTCCGGCTCCAGCACGAGGTCCTCCACGGGAAAACATGATGGAAACCTGTCCTTCTTCGTCGGGCACAGCAATTTTAATCTTTTTTCCAGCCATAAAACTACTCCTTTTTCATTTGAATAAGGTTACTCTAATCAATAATCTATATATTAACTTTAGCATGTAAATTATGACATTGCAATGTGGGTTCTAAAACATTAATCAATGTCCATTTGTATGACTGCCATTTGACTATACATATCAATAAAAATGATAGTAAAAGAAAGAAACCATTTCTATAAGCTTTTTTTTGATTTGCTTGTGATGGATTAGGCGGGGGCGTTATGATATAATTTCTAATTGATATGTTCAAATGAATAAATATAATTGATTATGGAAATTGCAGATAAAGGAAGTGAATCCCTATGACGAAGGAGACCAAAAGCACACCAGACTTAAAATCTGGCACGGGTGTTAAGGACTACTCCAAGTATTTCGATTTTTCGGATGCAAAGATTTTACGAGAAGAAGATGGCATGACTACCGTTCGAATTAAAGGTCGGAATATACAAATCAACTCTGCTCCCAATCACAAGGATGAGAAGAAGCGGGGCAAAGAGGATATCGAGGTGCATTATGACTTTGCGATTCCTGCTGAGCTTCGATCGATGGGTATAGGCAAGTTTTATTTAATCCAAACGTATGGCTGCCAAATGAACGAGCATGACACCGAAGTCATGAAGGGCATGTTCGAAGAAATGGGATATACAGCTACAGAGGATCGAAATCTTGCAGATGTGATCTTACTTAATACATGTGCCATTCGTGAGAATGCTGAAGATAAGGTGTTTGGCGAGCTTGGCCATTTGAAAGCGCTGAAGAYGGAGAAACCGGATTTGCTGTTAGGTGTTTGCGGCTGTATGTCACAGGAAGAATCGGTTGTAGGACGTATTTTGCAAAAGCATTCTTTTGTAGATATGATCTTTGGTACGCATAACATTCATAGACTTCCATACTTGCTGCAAAATGCTTATTTCAGTAAAGAACTGGTCGTTGAGGTATGGTCCAAGGAAGGCGATATTATCGAAAATATGCCTAAGAAACGCGAAGGAATGCGTGCTTGGGTTAATATTATGTACGGATGCGATAAGTTTTGTACGTATTGCATCGTGCCATATACACGCGGGAAAGAGCGCAGCAGACGTCCAGAAGATGTTATTGCTGAAGTGCGCGACTTAGCTAGACGAGGATTTAAAGAAATTACATTGCTAGGGCAAAATGTTAATGCTTACGGCAAGGATTTTGAGGACATCAGCTATCGCTTTGGCGATCTGATGCATGATATGTCCAAAATTGACATTCCGCGTATTCGCTTTATGACGAGCCATCCGCGTGATTTTGACGATCATTTGATTGAGGTGCTTGGAACAGGCGGCAATTTGGTTGAGCATATTCATTTGCCTGTACAGTCCGGCAGCACCGAAATATTGAAACGAATGAGCCGCAAGTATTCACGCGAGATGTATCTAGAGCTGGTTRCTAAAATTAAAAAAGCAATACCTGGCGCGATGCTCACTTCAGATATAATCGTCGGTTTCCCTGGTGAAACAGACGAGCAGTTCGAGGATACGATGACGCTGGTGAAAGAAGTTGGCTTTGATTCGGCTTATACGTTCCTTTACTCTCCGCGTGAGGGTACACCTGCCGCTAGTATGGAAGATAATGTTCCGCTAGAGGTGAAAAAAGCTCGTTTACAGCGTCTCAATGCACAGCTTGCTGCAAATGCGAGAGAAAAGAATGAGCAGCTTCGCGGTGAAATTGTCGAGGTTCTCATTGAAGGCGAAAGCAAAAACAACGCTAACGTCCTTTCCGGACGGACGCGTACGAATAAATTAGTGCATTTGGAAGGTCCAAAGGAATGGGTTGGCCAGTTTATTATGGCTAAGGTTACCGAGGCACAAACTTGGTATATCAAAGCCGAAAGTATAGAACAGGATGCACAAGAAGCCGTTAGCTAACGGTAAAACAGGAGAGATGACAAATGGCAGAGCAGCATACAGCAGATAATCAAGCAGCGCAATGTGACCATGATCATGAGCATGGCGAAGGCTGTGGAATTCCGAGTTTCCATACTCGCGATCTCATCGTTCGAGAGGATATTTCGAAAAAAGCGAAAGAATTAGCAAATCTCATCTTTACTTCAGAGGAAGTACAGCACTACCGCCGCGCAGAGCTGCAAATTAACGGCAATGAGCGTGTGCAGCAGTTGATTACAAAAATTAAGAAAAAACAAAAGGAAGTTGTTGCTTTCGAGACCACTTTCAAAAATGCAGACATGGTTAAAAAGATCGAAGGCGAAATGGAAGAGCTGCAGGACGAGCTTGATGGCATTCCTATCGTGTCCGAGTTCCAACAAAGTCAAAGCGACATCAATTATTTGCTTCAGCTTGTTATTTCGATCATCCGTGATACCGTGTCTGAGAAAATCAACGTTGAGGATGCGTCAGAGCCAGCCCCTGAAGAGTGCAGTGACTAAAATAAGCTAGACTAGCGTTATAAGCCGTATGTATTGCAGCTCCTTTTTTGGGATGCAGACATGCGGCTTTCATTTTTACATATGAAATGTAACTTTTTTCAAATTAACAGAACTGGCGGAAGGGATAAATCCAAATGAAATATAGACAAATAAACCAAAACACTGAAGAAGATTTTCAAGATTTAGAATTCGATATCATTGAAAGTCATGTGATAAATCATCGAAATTATTTTCTTGTTCATGGTCAATATGGAAATGAAATTGTTGGCTTTGAAGTGCTAATAAACAAGGATATGATTCCTGGATGGAATCAGGGAGAAATCAATCAAGAGGCATTTTATTTTGAGGGAATAACTCTTAAATCAATTGGTAAAGAATCAGATGCGTTCATTACGGCTTTGTTGGAGCTTTATGGCTATGAGGGAGAATTAAAGTGTGATGATGAAATCTCATTTACATGTTTTGCACTAGAGGGTGACCCTAGAAATATTGCAAATGAAGATATTAAGTTTAAGGCCTTTTTCGATGATAATAATGAACTTGATTTGTATTGCGAAATATATATGAATATATCGGTACAGAATAAGGTTTTTGAATTGAAAGAAAAGGATACTGAATATCGCGGGAACATTTTAAGAACTTTAGGAAAGTAACTCGCGAGGCATTTCAAAGTAGATGTCTAAAACAAAAACCGCTATATTCCGATTCAAGATGCATAATCGGAGAAAGCGGTTTTTTGCTTTCATAGAACAGCGGTTTTAAACATTAAAAGTTGTTTTCTCTTCGCTATTTCTTACGGTTGACGAGCGTATGTGGACAATGTAAGGTGTTAAAGAGGTTGCTAAAATAGCGCCAGCCAATGATTTAAGTGCATCACCGATAATGAACGGATAGAATCCGACCGTCATCGCTTTCTGGAACGAAAGGTCCAGAGCATTCATAAGCCATGGAATGCCTGGAATGTATGAGGTGATGGAGCTGAATAGCTCGAAAATGATGAAAAAAACAATAAAAGCTAAGGCTTTATTTCCCTTGGACATTTTACTGCGTAGAAATCCGCCAATCGCTAGGCTAATCAATAGCGAACAGAACGGGAAGGCGAATATAAAGCCGCCAGTAGGTCCTGTTAGATGAGGGATACCGCCTTGCCCACTAAATAGGGGCAGGCCGATAGCAGCAAGCAAAATGACGATGAATATGCTGAGGAAAGCGTTGCGCGGCGTCAGAAAGAGACCGGCTAATCCAACAGCCAAGGTTTGAAGAGTAATCGGGACAAATGAGCCGCCGAACTTAATTGTCAAAGAGCTCATGACGATAAACAAAGCTGCGAACAAAGAAATAAAGACGAGTGAGCGAATGTTGCTGGTTTGCATAATGATGTTAGTCTCCTTTATGTACTTGCGATATTATTGTTAACCATTTATATTTAAAACGGGTTAACAAATCGAATTGTAGCATAGCCTATCGTTTTCGGGAAGAGGTTGGGTGAAATTTTTTGAATCAGAGCAATCAGGTACAATTGAAGCAGGTTACCGTTACGCCTCCGGCAATAGGTGAAGGACAAAAACGGAAACCAATAATAAAAGATATTTCGTTTGTTATAAAAGAGGGAGAATGGATTACTCTGCTTGGCTGCAATGGAAGCGGGAAAAGCACAGTTGCGAAAGTAGCTGCTGGTTTTCGGGTAGCAGGCGTCAGCGGTCAAGTCTTAAGGAACATTCATATTGCTGCAAAGGGGAAGCCGATTCCAATTGTTATGCAGCAGCCTGAGGCAGCGATGATCGGGGCAACGCCACTCGAGGATATTATTGTCATGCTGGAGCAGAATGAGCAGGAAGCGGCCAGTATTCGATCTGAAGCCGAGCACGCGCTGCAAAGAGTAGGCATGGGTGAGAGAATGCATCAACCGATTGAAACCTTATCCGGAGGGCAGAAGCAGCTCGTTGCGATTGCGGGGTGTTTGGCATTAAAAGCGCCCATGCTTGTGCTTGATGAGGTAACAGCGATGCTGGATCCAGAAGCAGCAATCTCTGTGCTGGAGCAAACAAGAAGTTTGCAGCAAGCCGGAATTACGGTCATTTGGATTACGCAGAAGCTGGAGGAGCTGCAGGCGGGAGATCGAATCGTTGCGATGAATGCCGGTACGATTATGTACGATGGCGGGGTAGAAGCCTGGTTTGCTAGATCGGCTGCGGGAGCAAGGGATAGTTTTTGTGAGCAGCTTGGTTTGGAGGCTCCTTATTGTGCTCAGGTGGCATGGGAGTTAGAGGAGCAGGGTGTGAAGCTTTCGCCTTTTCCGTTCACAGCAACTATGCTGGCAGAGGCGGTGAAGCAATATGGGCGCTGACTGGCAGTTAAACGGCGTTAGCGTGCACGCGGAGAATGACAATGAAAAACAGCTGCTAAAAGAAGTACATACGTCCTTTAAAGCAGGTGAAATCACACTTTTAATCGGGCGAAATGGTGCTGGGAAGTCAACGCTGCTTGAGACATTGGCGGGCATACGATCGATTCAAAGCGGAAATATTGAGCTGGGCACCGATCAGCTATGGTTGGAGAATGGCCGCCGCAGCCGCCTAAATCCAGAAGTGGTGCTTAAGCTTGGCATATCGATGCAAAATGCGGAGTCACAGTGGTTTGCGTCATCTGTACGAGAAGAAATGGTTTATTCTCTCAAGCCATATAAGCTCGATTCATCCATAATCGAGGAGAGAATCGCGGAAGCTCTTGCGAGAGTAGGGCTTCCAGTGGAGCTGTTGGAGCGTGATCCATGGACGCTCAGCGGCGGTCAGCAGCGACGGCTGTCACTCGCCTGCTTATTGGCGTGTGAGCCGGATTGGCTGCTGCTGGATGAGCCGACGGCGGGGTTAGACGCCGGAGGTATTCGCCGCTTGTGCGCGGTGCTGGAAGCGCACAGGGCGGCTGGGCGCGGAGCGGTCGTGGCAACGCACGACCTCGACGCGCTGCTGCCGCTGGCGGACGCGGTCGCCGTCGTTGACGGCGGCACGGTCCGCGCAGCGGCTAAGGCGGTGGCGATCGCGCATGCCGCCTCTGCGCCGCAGGCGCTTCGCGCGCTGGACGCGCTGCGCGAGGAAGCGGCTATGCCGCTGGAGCAGTTCATCCAGCACGCAGACGCGGATGAGGCGCCTTGGCCGGCGCCGCAAGAACTAGCTGCGGCGATTTCCATTGCACTCGCGAGTCGAGCCGGCCAGAAATCAGGAGCAACAGCAGTTGTAACCAACGGTGCTGCAAGCATAGATACTGAGCACAACAAGCCAAACACGTTTTCAATAGAAGAACCAAAAGAAGAACCAAAAGAAGAACCAAAAGAAGAACCAAAAGAAGAACCAAAAGAAGAACCAAAAGGTAAACTCGCTGAAAAAACGTTAACAGAGGTTTCTCAATTAGGAGCCGCTAAACCATCGGTTTTGCTGCGTTCAGATTATTTCGATCCTCGTGCGCTTGTACTCGTTTATTTATTTCTATCTGCGAGCATTTTTGCGCAAAAAACAGCATTGGAGCTAACGGTCGCAGCTGTTTCAACGATTTTGCTTTTAATTCCGTTTCGTACACTCATTTGGCCTTGGAGACGAGTCATTCGCGCGTATGCCATTATGATTATTATTTTTTGCGTAATAGCAGGAATTGGCATTCGTCCGCTTTCCTTTGATTTGGACAAGGTTTCGCCAATAGTTATTCGATTAGGCAAGCTTTTGTTGATTATGCTTTTAGGCCTGCCTATGCTAAAGCTGATGACGCCTTTACGACTTCAGCGCTCGCTTGAGCAAACCTTTGGTTTCCTAGAGAGGCTGAAGGTGCCCATTCATTCGTTTGCAATCATCGTCACTCTTATTTTTCGGTTTATTCCTTTACTAACAGGAGAGTGGGAGCGGTTTGCGAAGCTGGCTCATGCAAGAGGAAAGGCGGTTACGCCTCTTAAGACGGTACCGATGAAAAGGCTTCTACCGATTCTTATACCCTACGTACGTTCAATATTGCGTCTTGCGGAGCAAATGGCGGATGCGCTTGAAGCACGCGGCTTTGGTTATGCGAAGCGAAAGCCGACTTATAGCTTTCGGCTTCGCTTCGGACGAGCAGATGCTCGTCTAATGAGTATTGCAGCAGCAGCAGGCTCATTGCTATTTCTTATTTCTGTATTGTTTTAAAAAAGGGAGAACCTGCGAAACCCAACGTCCATCTTCATCAGCAAGCAGCGAATGCCATCCGTGCAGCGCTGCTTGCTTTGTGTTTTTAGGATGATCATCAACAAATAAAACAAAGCTGTCAGGCGGCAGCAGTTCATTTACTTTGTCAAAAATAGCTGGATGAGGTTTTTGGAGTGCTGCTTCGCTTGAGATCGTGATACTTTTCAAATAAGGCTTGATAGGTGTAATGATGGGTTCAACCCATGCAGGTAAATGATTGCTTAACACATGAATATCAGCAACAGCATTCCAATTGCCGATTTCTGAAAAGGCAGGAAGCGGCAGTAGGCATCTATCGATAAAACTTCTGGCTAGCGCACTAGTTAAGTTTGGCGTATATTCAGCAATCCAGCTCCAAAATTGTTTCTCTGTTATTTGGCCTGTCCATAGCCGCTCGCTAATTTGCTGCTTATATTCGGAGTAAAGTTGTTCTTCAGAAACGATCGCTTCCGCAGCTAGCAGCTGCCAGAAGAGCGGCGACAGGTTTGTCGCCAGCACGCCTCCAATATCGAGCACGAGCTGCGGCTTAATCATCCGCTTACCTCCTCTGCATGATTCGTGCGCGCGGCAAACTTAGCTTTGCGATCTGACATCGCCCACTTGATTACAAGTGCAAATGCGACAGCTCCAAGCAGTGAGCCAAATAGGAAACCTCCGTTCAATCCCCAGCTTTCATTGAGCCAACCAGCAAGGAATGGTCCAGAGAACATTCCAATGGCATATAGCGCTTGATATAAGCCCATTGCTGTTGCACGGCCAGGAAGCTCGACATCTCGAATCGCCAGTCCCAGCAGAAGCGGCATATGTAAGCCTTGCGCAAAACCATTAATCGCCTGCGTTGCGACAAGTATACCAAAAGAATCCGCAAACACCATTGCTCCTGTGCAAATGGTACTCAATATAAAGCCAGCGCCAATCGTACCCCAATAGCCGAATTTAGGCGTAAACCACCTCGCTGTAACGAGTGAGGCAAAAGCATGGGGGAGCATAAAAGAAAATACGAGCAAGGTGAGCTTCAGACCGTCTGCACCCATTTCTTGAGCTTTGAGCGGTGTAAATCCGAACATCGTTATAAAAAGAATGCCATGAGCAAGGATGGACAACAAAGAAACCTGCAGCAATGTTTTAGTTTTTACCACATTTTTGATCATGGCAAACGACATTCCTGGCTGTTCTTTGAGCTCCGAGCGAGGCTCTTTCAGCATGAAAGCGAGCACTAGACCAAGGACAGCAATGACAGCGCCTACAATAAATGGAGCACTTGAGCTAAAACCATCCGTTAACCATCCGCTAAAGAGCATGCCGATCATTTGTCCGGATACCGTCATCACGCTAATATTGCCCATTGCACGACCTGTCTGCCCGGCTCCAAAATAGCTGGCGTAAAGCACTGTGAACGCGACCCAAGTAGATGCGCAAACGCCTGCCATCAATCTGCCAGCAAGCGGCCATACCCATGAATCAGGGATGAGGAACAGCAAACAGCTTATCGCAGCGGTTAGCATCCCTAATAGGATGAAAGGCTTGCGCTTTCCGAAACGATCTGACAAAATGCCGAGCGGAAATCTTACGAACATTTGAACAAAACCATAGCTTCCAAGCACGATGCCGATAAAAGGCAAGGACAATCCCCGATCACTAAGGTAAGGTGAAAGCGTAGGGACATATACATACATGGAAGTCCAATATAAAATGGTTATAGTAGTAAAAAGCAATCTTTGTGCTCCAGAGATTTGATTCATCGTTGTGGAAGCCCCCTTCGCTTTCACTTTATCGCAAGTCTGGTTCGGTTGTCACTTCCTATTTTGGGCGCTATAATGAAAACTTTGTACAGCAAAGAACGTATTAGGTAGACAATTATTATTATTCTTACAAGAAAAAAAACACTTACTGATGAGGAGAATGTTCATGCAAACAGAAAAACGCAAAACAAAAAGCTGGATGAAGGAAGTAAGAGAATGGGTCGTCTCGCTTGGAATTGCCGTCGTTGTAGCGCTGCTTTTCCAAAACTATGTTTATGCTCAATCGGAAGTACATAATGTATCTATGCAAAATACGCTGGTCGCTGGACAACGATTAATCGAAGACAAATGGTCTTACCGGCTTCATGAACCTCGTCACGGCGACATCGTTATTATTAGCGGACCAGAGAGCGATTTGCGTTTAATTAAACGTGTCGTAGGCTTGCCTGGAGACGTGGTTGATATCCAAAACGGGGAAGTATATTTGAATGGCGAAAAAATCGAAGAGCAATATGTTAAGGGTCAGACAGTAGCTGGCAGTGTTTCAGTGCCTTTTACAGTTAAAGAAGGACAGCTGTTTGTTATGGGTGACAATCGTGAGCATAGTATGGATAGCCGTGAACTTGGTCCAATTGCTAGATCCAGCATCGAAGGCAAAGCCGTATTCCGTATTTGGCCGCTGCCTAAGTTCGGTACACTGAGCGAATAATTATTTTATAGCATTAAATAAAAACGTCATTAATTATATGCACAAAATCATCAAACGTAATACTTTTGTAAGAAATGGTTACAAATTCGTTTAGAAATAGCCGTTATGATTAACCATAGAAACAACGAGAGAAACACACTTAACAAAAAAGCAGCAGCGAGGCGTGAACAGGATTGTCCATTCGAGTAAAGCTGTATATGTCATACTTGGCGATGATTTTTGTACCGATCATATTAATGAGTGCTTTTATGATATTTATCTTTTATGCTCGCGGAGTTGAGGATGTTCGACATTATTATGAAAATGAGAACAGAGAGCCTTATCTTCAAGCCTTGGTGTATGGCGAATTATCCTATGTGCTTCGCAATGATTCCGGTGAGCTCGAGAAGAAGGAATACGTAGCCGAAATTCAAGAGCGATTAGGTAAGCTATGGGCAGGACTTCTTATTTCCAGGGATGGGAAGATTACTTCTGTAGCGCCTTTCTTGGAACAGTCAGCTGTTCATGCTGATTGGCAGCAATTATTGGACGAGCCGCCTTCGAAGGTTGCATTTAATTCATTTCGATTCGAAACGAGTACCGTCGATTTTATTTATCCTGATGGGGGAGAGGGTCGAGCTGTTCTGTTCCGGCGAAATGATACGGTTCCTATCTATTGGAGGCCGGTCGGCACAGCTTTCAGTTTAGCTTTTATTGGATTAACGAGCTTGCTGCTTACTTACTTTGTTTCAAGAAGCATCATTCGTCCCATTAAAAAACTAGAAGCCGCAGCTCTACAAATTAAGGATGGCGATTTGTCGCACAAGGTAGAAGCCACGACGAAAGGTGAAATCGGACAGCTTAGCATCGCCTTTGAGGATATGAGGGTAAGATTGAAGCAGTCGATTGATCAAAGCCTTCAGTATGAAGAAAACCGTAAAATGCTGCTGTCTCATATCTCGCATGATTTGAAAACGCCAATATCTGCGATTAAAGGGTATGTTGAAGGGATCATGGATGGCATTGCGAACACGGATGAAAAGCGGAAGCGCTACATGGAGACGATTTATCGTAAAGCTACAGATATGGATCAATTAATTGATGAGCTGTTCCTATTCTCGAAGCTTGATCTTCAAACGGTTGCCTTTGATTTTAAAGTGATGGACATTAAACGCTACTTAGAATATTTTTTGGATGAGCAGCGGTTTGATCTGGAAAAATCAGGTGTAGGATTGCATTATATCGAGCATGGTTCTGATCCGCTGATGATCGCAGCCGATCCTGACAAGCTAAGCCGTGTTTTAACTAATATACTGAACAATTGTGTCAAGTATATGGGACAATCTTCTGGTCTCGAAAAACATAACATCGTTGTTCGAGTAACAGAACTGGAAGAGCACGCTCTGATTGAAATTGAGGATTCAGGTCCCGGAATTGAGAAGGATGATTTGCCTTATATCTTCGATCGTTTCTATCGCGCGGAGCAATCACGCAATTTAGAGACAGGTGGAAGTGGTCTCGGTCTTGCAATCGTCAAACAAATTATTGAAGGGCACGGCGGTACGGTCTGGGCGGAAAATGCAGAGCATGGAGGTGCGTTGTTCTGTCTAAAATTGCCTAAGTCAGTATCCGTCAAAACGGTGGGTGGTCATGAAGAGCATACTAATTATTGAAGATGAGAAAGCCATTGCCGAGCTGGAACGAGATTACTTGGAAAGTTACGGTTTTAACGTTCAAATTGAAGGGAGAGGTGATATAGGACTTGAGAAAGCGCTCGAAGGAAAGTTTGATCTTATCATATTAGATGTAATGCTTCCTAAAATCGACGGCTTTGAAATTTGTCGTCAAATTAGACAAACGATCAATATTCCAGTGCTGATGGTAACCGCGAAAAAAGAGGATATTGATAAAATACGAGGATTAGGACTTGGCGCTGACGATTATATGACCAAGCCCTTCAGTCCAAGTGAGCTGGTAGCACGCGTGAAAGCTCATTTGGCTCGTTACGAGCGTTTGACAGCTGACAAAGGGGAGCGAGGCGAGCATATTCGCATACGCGGATTGTTTATCGATAAGCCTTCACGAAGAGTCATGATACATGAGCAGGAAGCGATGCTTACTTCAAAGGAATATGAGCTTCTGCTGCTTTTAGCTTCACACCCTAATCGCGTGTTTGAGAAAGAAGAGTTGTTTGAACGTATTTGGGGGCTTGATTCAAATGGAGACGCAGCTACGGTTACGGTTCATATTCGGAGGCTGCGTGAGAAAATTGAGCATGACCCATCCAAACCTCAATATATAGAAACAATTTGGGGAGTGGGCTACCGTTTTAAAGTATAGATAGAAGATGAGGAGTGGGAGAGATTGAAGAGCATCATCCGATTTTCGCTTAATAACAAATTTGCTTTGTGGATTTTGACGCTGCTTGTGTTATTTGCTGGACTTTATTCAGGAATGAATATGAAAATGGAAACATTGCCCGATATTACGGTTCCAATCGTAAGCGTCACAACTGTATTGCCGGGTGCTGCACCTGAAGAGGTAATGGAGAAAATTACGAAGCCGATTGAGCAGCGGACTCGCAATCTTAAAGGTGTTAAAGTCATTAGCTCAACATCCTATGAGAATGCTTCATCTGTCGTTATTGAGTACTCCTATGAGACAGATATGGAAAAGGCGGAAGCGGAAGTTAAAAATATCCTCTCCGAGATTAAGCTTCCAACAGGAACGCAAACCCCATCCGTTTCACGGATCAGCTTGAATGCATTCCCTGTCCTTGCGATGAGTATCTCCAATGAAAAGATGAATTTGGAGCAGCTTACGAAGGAAATAGAAGAAAATGTGTTGCCGCGCTTTCAAGGTATTGAAGGTGTAGCGAGCATTCAAGTTTCTGGACAAAATGTTAAGGAAGGTGAACTATCCTTCAAAACGGATAAGCTAAAGCAAATCGGCTTAACCGAAGAGATGGTGAAAGGCATCATCCAAGCGTCAGCTATTTCTGTACCGCTAGGTATTTATGAATTTGGCGAGACAGAGAAGGCGCTGGTCGTTGATGGAAACATAACGACAGAGAGTGATTTGAAAAACTTAGTCATCGTGCCAGGTGTTAAGCTTAGCGATGTTGCTGATTTAAGCATCGTAGGCAAAGCAGAGTCTATTTCTCGTACGAATGGCAAAGACTCCATTGGTTTTAACGTAGTCAAAGCGGCTGATTCGAATACGGTTGACGTTGTTAATAATGTAAAAGCAGAAATAAAAGAGCTTGAAGGCAATAATGATGGTTTGTCTATTGTAACGACACTTGATCAAGGCAAGCCGATCGAGGATTCCGTTCACACGATGTTAAGCAAGGCGGTAATCGGCGCATTGTTCGCTGTCATTATCATTATGATTTTCTTGCGCGATATTCGTTCCACGATTATTGCTGTTGTTTCGATTCCACTTTCCATCCTGATCGCTCTCCTGATTTTGAGTAGGATGGATATTACACTGAACATTATGACACTTGGTGCGATGACCGTCGCGATTGGGCGGGTAATCGATGACTCGATTGTCGTTATCGAGAATGTATATCGACGAATGGCGCTCCCTACAGAGAAGATGAAGGGCAAGGAATTAATTCTTGATGCGACGAAGGAAATGTTCGTACCGATTTTGGCTTCCACAATCGTAACGATTGCCGTATTCCTGCCTCTTGGACTTGTTTCGGGCATGATTGGTGAAATGTTCCTGCCGTTTGCATTAACGATTGTATTTGCTCTACTAGCATCATTGCTTGTTGCCATTACGGTTGTACCAATGCTGGCGCATATGATGTTCCGCAAAGGGATGAAAGCTGGCAAGGCGCATCACGATAAGCCGGGCCGCTTAGCGGAATGGTACAAAGGTGCACTTCGCTGGTCGCTTGATCATAAATTGGTTACTTTTGGTTTAGCAACACTTCTACTTATCGGAAGTTTGTTCCTGCTCCCAGTGATTGGAACGAGCTTCATCGCTGGCGACGAACAGAAAATGATGATTGTTTCCTATAATCCAGCACCTGGAGAAACACTTGAACAGGTAGAGAAAATGGCTCTTGAAGCTGAAAAGAAATTGCTCGATCGTGAAGGTGTTACAGTCGTGCAATATGCAGTCGGCAGCCAAAATCCATTTAGCCCAGGAGCTTCAAAACAAGCGTTGTTTAACTTGAGCTATGATGAGGATTATGCTGGTTTTACTGCTGAGAAAGAAAAAATTGTACCTATGCTGCAAGAGCTAGGCGGCAAAGGCGAATGGAAACAGCAGGATTTCGGAGGCGGAGGTCTTGGCGGATCGGGCATATCGATGCTTGTGTATGGTCAGGATATGAACACGGTTCAACCTATCGTGGATGACCTTATGAAGAAGCTTGCAGATCATAAGGATTTGAAAAATATTGATTCCAGCTTATCAGAAACGTATGAGCAGTATCGCATTGTAGCTAATCAAGAGAAGCTTAGTCAAAACGGATTAACAGCAGGCCAGATTGCAATGGCACTTAGTCCGGTTCGCGAGCGTCCCGTTCTGACGACAGTAGAAGTGGATGGCGAGGAATTTAACGTTTATGTGAAGGTTGATACAAAAACCTATACGAATAAATCAGATCTAGAGAATGTAAAATTGACTACTCAGTTAGGTACTGAAGTTGCTTTGAAAGATGTCGTGACTATCGAAGAAGGTGAATCGCCGAATACGATAACAAGACGTGATGGTCGTATGTATGCTGAGATTTCAGCAGATGCAACTTCATCTGACGTCGGCAAGGTTTCGGCAGAATTGCAGAAAATGATTGATGAGACTGATCTTCCTGCTGGCGTCGATATCGAAATGGGCGGAGTAACGGAGCAGATCAATGAGTCATTTATGCAGCTAGGCTTAGCAATGCTTGCAGCGATTGCTGTCGTTTATCTCGTGCTTGTCATTACATTTGGTGGAGGACTTACACCATTCGCAATTCTGTTCTCCCTTCCGTTTACGATTATCGGTGCACTAGTAGCACTGTTAATTGCAGGAGAAACACTGAGCGTTACCGCAATGATCGGTGCCCTGATGCTCATTGGTATCGTGGTCACGAATGCGATCGTCCTTGTTGACCGTGTTATTCAAAAAGAGAGAGAAGGACTTTCCGTCCGCGAATCACTTATTGAAGCAGCGGGTACACGTCTTCGTCCGATTCTAATGACGGCGATTGCAACCGTTGGTGCATTGCTTCCGCTTGCATTTGGATTCGAATCAGGCGGTTTGATTTCTAAAGGTATGGCGGTTACCGTAATTGGCGGCTTGACGAGCTCAACACTGCTCACGCTCATTATCGTACCTATCGTTTATGAGTTCTTGAACCGTAAACGCAAACCACGCACTGCAGAAGAAGCATAACGATTCGAGATAGCAGAGAGGCTGTCACAAGGTCATTGACCTTGTAGACTGCCTCTTTTTTTAGTTGTTCCGTTTGCATAATGGGCGACTAGGTAAATGGATTAGTAACACTAGCGGAGCTTTTTTCATACGTATATGTCATGAACGATTATCGGCATATGACCAGTTTGGGTTGTTCTCATTTTCATTTCCTATTTTGTGAGTGCCGATGATAATCACATGAACATATAACGGAGGCTACTAAGATGAATGAATTTAAGAACGATCTTCAAAATTTGAACATGGATGCATTTAAATCGAGTGGAATGACGCCGAATGCTGGTCAAGGTCAAATGGATCCAAATAATGCTCGTTTGTGTATCGGCTTTTGTATTGGTTTTTGTATCGGGTTTTGTTCATGCGGCGGCTGTGGCGGGTGCGGCGGCTGCGGAGGTTGTGCAAGATGCGGTGGCTGTGCTCGCTGCGGAGGCGGCTGTGCCCGCTGTGCTGGCTGTGCCCGTTGCCGTTAGTCAACTAAATATTCAGATGTAAATAGAAGGTTCAAGACACCCCTGCAAACGCTTTTCGGGATGCTGGGGTGTCTTTCTATGCGAGTGCAGGTATGACGGACAAATAGCCATACATATCTTTATAGAGGAACTCTTGTTACGAAAAGCCAGATTTCAAAATAAGGAGGAATGAATTTTGGATCCTTCTATGCGCCTTAAAGTGAGAGGAGATACTTTTTTTCTCCCGAGCTCGGACGGAAGTGTCTATTTCCGCAACAATATTGGTTCATTTCGGATGGAAGGCAGTACGATTGATCAATGGATAGAGAAATTAATTCCGGTGTTTAATGGCGAGCATTCGATGCATGAAATAACGGATGGATTGACAGATCAATACCGTGATCATGTTTTTGAGATTGCAAAAGTATTGTATGCGAATGGTTATGTCCAAGATGTGAGTCAGGATAGGCCGCATCAACTTCCGAGCCATATTGTTAAGCAATATGAGGCTCAGATTGAATTTTTGGACAGCTTTGATGGGTCTGGGGCATACCGTTTTGAGCTGTTTCGAAAGTCCAGCGTGCTTGTTGTCGGGAACGGGAATTTTTTGGTGTCAGTAGTGAAATCATTACTTGAATCCGGCCTTCCTCAATTTCACTTCATCAATATGAACGCGGAAACGACGGGACCTAGACGAATTACGGAGTTGGTGCACCATTACAGACCATTCGATTCTGAGGTCAAGGTGGATGAGATCAGCTTGCCGAGGGATGGGGGAGTGGAATGGTCGTTAGTAATACAGCCATACGATGCAATATTTTATGTGTCAGATACAGAAGGGGAAGCTGAGCTTCAATCTCTTAACCAAGTATGTCGACAAAATAATAAAGTGCTGCTGCCGGCTATTATTCTAGGGCAGGCAGGTCTAGCGGCTCCGCTCGCCTATTCAAATTCGGAGGGTGACTGGGAATCAGCAAGACGCAGAGTCCATTATGCTTCTATTTATAAGGAAACAAATGATTATGCTGGTTCATCTGTTGCGGAATCGCTGCTCGCTAATGTGATCGTTTTTGAATGGCTAAAAACAGCTGCAGGTGTAACGAAATTACAAAATAATAAACTGTTTCTGCTGAACCTAGAGACGCTGGAAGGCAAGTGGCATCCGTTTCTTCCCCATCCGTTAGTCAATGAAAAACAAAAGGCGAAGAAGATTGAAGATTATGACCTTCTGTCGGAAGAGAGCACAGGAAAACGTGATTCAAGCGGATTGCTCCCTTTCTTCAGTCAATTAACATCCATGGAGACGGGCATCTTTCATATTTGGGAGGAAGGAGAGCTGCGTCAGCTGCCGTTGTCGCAATGCCGGGTTCAGTCAGTTGATCCGCTGTCAGAAGGTCCAGCGCTGCTGCTCTCGGAAATTATATGTAACGGTATTAGACATGAGGAGGCACGCAGAGAAGCAGGGCTTGCTGGAATTGAAGCCTATGTGTCTCGTATGGCCAATATATTCATCAACCAGACTGCTGAAAAAGGCTCTGCATTAGAGCCTGTGTTTATGGGCGTAGGAGCAGGGGTGACGATCGAGGAAGGCGTCTGCCGCGCTTTGCAAAAGTATTTATCCGAAGTATGGATAAGGCAATACGAAGCAAAACCTCCTTCTATCACACCGATAAAGCTTAGTCATGTTGAGGATGAACGATGTCGTTACTATATAAAAGCGCTAACCACAATGCAAGGATCCCCTTCCTTTGGCATCAGTGAGACTTTAATTGGTTTTCCAGTTGTATGGCTGAGAACTAGCGATTGTTGGTATCACGCAGTTGATTTAAATGAAACGAGGGCACTTCGCAGAGTTTTATTGGGCGCATTGCTGGACATTCAGAACAAAGATTCTCTCCTTAAAGGGAAAATAAATCAATTGGCTTCTGTAAATGTGAAGGAAGACGAAGTGGTGAACCTCTCCATAACCGAGTGTGATCCATTTGAGCATCGAGAGGTACTGAAGAATGCATTGATGCATCTACAAAATAACCAAAAGCGTCTTCTTGTGTATAACTTAACTTCGGAAGCTTTTTTCAATGAAGAGCTAGCGGGAGTATTCGGCATCTCGCTCCGAGAGGAGACAGAAGAGTGAGCGCTAAAATGGCAATTGTGGGCGAAGGGCTGCTCGCAGATTACGTAACCGATCTATTATCTGAATTTTGTCAGGTTGAACGAGTGAGCGATCTGTCGTTTGGTGTTCCAGAAACGGCAGAGCTTGCGCTCGTACTGAGCGATGGCTATGATTCAGCTTCTCATCTGATGGCAGAGGAAATGTTTAAGCAATCGGGGACACCATGGCTGCGCGGCTTTGTATCGTTTGGTGAGGGCGTAATAGGTCCGCTTGTTATTCCCAGGACAGCAGGCTGCTCGCAGTGCGCTGATCTGCGGCGTTTGATGGCTGGAAATGATCGAAAAGAAATGTGGGAGCTGCAGCATCTTTTTATGCACGGTGAAGTTTATCCGGATATTTGGTCTTCTCGAAGCGGGCTTCTGCATGTGGCTCATCATATTGCTGTTGAAGCTGAACATTTCCTCCTTAACAACAAGGCTCATCTTGCAAATCGTGTAAAGCTGGTACATTTGCAAACACTCAACAGTTCGGTTCATTTTTATTTGCCTGATCCGCTTTGTACGATTTGTGGAGAAATACCTGATGATTCGGCTATAGGTTCGCGAATTAAGCTGCATCCAAGCCCAAAAATTAGCGAAAATAGCTATCGAACTCGTTCGATGAGTGAGCTGAAAGCTGTATTAGCCAATGATTATCTGGACAATCGCACAGGGTTTTTAAATGGAAAAATGATTGACCTGATGTCGCCGTTTGCGGATTCGAGCATTATTTTACCGATGTTTTCGGGAGATGAAGGCTGCGCTGGCCGTACAAATTCATTTGCAGACAGTGAAATGACAGCCATACTAGAAGGTTTAGAACGTTATTGCGGTATATCGCCTAGAGGAAAGAGGACAGCGGTTCATGACAGCTATGAGCATTTAAGTGAGATTGCCCTTGATCCCGTTCGGGTAGGCGTACATGAGAAGGAGCAGTATGCGCGTCCCGATTTTCCGTTTCAACCATTCGACCCGAGCAAAAAAATTGATTGGGTGTGGGGTTATTCTTTTTTGCAGGAGAAGCCTATTCTCGTGCCGGAGCTGCTCGCTTATTACAGCTCAGGCTGCGGCCACGGATTTGTATACGAAACCTCAAATGGCTGTGCTTTAGGAGGTAGCTTGGAGGAAGCTATTTTTTACGGAATACTGGAAGTAGTTGAACGGGATTCATTTCTCATGACCTGGTACGCACAGCTTCCGCTTGTTCCTATAGATCCTTATTCCTCCGGAGATCTGGAATTAACTTTAATGGTGGAGCGTTTACGTGATGTCACCCAATATGATGTCCATTTATTCGATTCGACTATGGAGCATGGCATTCCAAGTGTATGGGTGCTTGCCAAAAACAGAACGGAAAATGGCGTTAATATGATTTGTGCTGCTGGGGCGCATCCCGATCCAGTGCGGGCAGCAAAAGGAGCCATCCATGAGATCGCGGGCATGCTGCTCGCATTTAATGAGAGGTTAGAAGAAAACCGTGAGCAGTATGAACGCATGCTTCATGATCCTTTTCTAGTACGGCAAATGGATGATCATTCGATGCTGTACAGCTTGAAGGAAGCTGAGGAACGTTTGAACTTCCTTCTTCAAAATGAGAGGCCGCTCCGTACATTCGAAGAAGCATTTAAACCAAGGCCAAAGCATGCAGATTTGACAGATGAATTAAACGTATTCCTCAAAGTTTTCCGTGAATTAAATTTAGAGGTTATCGTGATTGATCAAACGACGCAGGAAACGCTGAGAAATGGGCTCCATTGTGTAAAGGTGCTCATTCCAGGAATGCTCCCGATGACGTTTGGTCAACATCTTGTCCGCTTGAGAGGACTTGAGAGGGTGTTGCGAATACCAGCTGAGCTGGGTTACGTCAAGGAGCGGTTAACGCATGAGCTGCTTAATCCTTATCCGCATCCGTTTCCATAAGCACTGACTGCTGTCATGCAATGGATCTCGGCGAGTTGGCACTTAGGAGGGGAGATATGAGTCTGAAGGCTTTTTTGCACCAATTGCAATATGATCCAGACAAAACCAAACCTCAAGATGTGGAAATTGATTGGGATAACGCTCCTCTACCGTACAAATTATATCGTCATGTACCGGCATTTCCTCTCGCTTCGGATGTTCCGCTTACTTTGACGGGCAAACGGGAACATACGATGCCAACGCTACGGGATATAGGGCATTTTCTTTGGTATACGTTCGGGCTGACACAGCTTAGCCAATCTGTTCTTGAACAACATACAGGGGAGGAATGGGAGGACTCCTTGCAGCTTTGTAGACGTTTTGTTCCATCAGGCGGAGGGCTGTATCCAAGCGAAGTATATCTTTATTTGAAGCTGGATGAATTACCTAACGGAATTTATCATTATGATGTGGCACATCATCGTTTGATGCTGCTGCGTGAAGGCCAATTTGATCGATATTTGGGCAATGCGCTAGGTGATCGGTGCGACATAACAAACGGCTTCGGAGCCGTATTTGTGTCCACTTATTTTTGGAAAAACTTTTATAAATACAATAACTTCTCCTATCGATTGCAAGGATTAGATGCTGGCTTGCTCGTTGGTCAGCTGCTTGAAGTGGCTAAACGTTATGACTTTAAGGCGGGTGTATACTTTCAGTTTCTAGATGGTGCAATCAATCATATGCTTGGTCTACCTGATACGGAAGAAAGTGTATACGCTACGATTCCTCTTGCGATAGATGCAAATATGGAATGGTTCCACCATGGTGATAACGCGGAAAAAAATATTTCTTCAGATGAATTATGCAGTACGCTTCCGTTAATTAGACATGAGCACTACATGCGATCAAAAAAGGTATTGGAATATCCGTTGCTGATTAAGCTAAATGAAGCATCCATCATGGAATCCGCACGCGCGTTTAAACAGCTAGAGGGGCAGCAAATACTAGCCAGCAGTAGCGATGTTTATGCTTTACCGAGCGTAAATCGGATGACGTATGATCTAGCATCGGTATGCAGGCAGCGCTACTCGCCAGAAAATGAATATGTATTGCAAACCGTGAGTCTAACAGATTTGGCAGAACTATTGCAGGAGATCATGATTTCTTATAAGTATCGCAATGATTTGGATGGTTTAGTGCGAAGTCCATCGTCGCGCGTCCATTTATATGGCTGTTTTTATGGTGTTGATGGGATTCAAGATGGAGCGTATTACTATGATGATGCGGCTCACGCGTTGCAGCTTGTCCGTGCGGGTGACCAAAGGTCATGGCTTCAGTATGGCATGTCTTTGGATAACGTGAATTTATTCCAGGTGCCGCTTACTTTTCATGTGGCAGGTGATCTGGAGCATTTTCATAAGGAGCTGGGCTTTCGCGGCTATCGTATTCAACAAATGGAAGCGGGAATGCTCGTTCAACGTCTGCTGCTTGCCGCTTCCGCATTGAGAATGGAAGGACGCCCGCTGCTAGGATTCGATGTTAGCTCCATGAATGAACTTTATGGATTAACGCCAAATGGACAAACGAGTCTTATTCAAATTCCTATTGGCCCATGTCGACCTCGCTCACGACTCGAAGGCAGTTTGTCGCAATAGTTGATGAGGAGACAAAGGGGCAGATTGAATGATGGCAATCATTCAATCTGCCCTTTTTATGTTTTTCTTTTTTAACCGTTAGGCTGCTCGGCTGCTGTCTTTTTCTGAAGCTCCCCGGCTGGCTGGCATGTAACAGGGAAGCAAACATGGTGCGGATGGTGATGCATCATGGGGTGAAACCAAGCATGATGATAATCTAAAGTCGAGAGCTCCCATCCATCATGAGGATGATGGTGATCGTAGTGCATGTGCTCATCCCACATCTCATGCATCATGGGATGATAATCATCCATCATGTGATGAAAGTGATGCATATGGTGGAAATCATCCATCATCGGATGAAAATCATCCATCATGGGATGGAAGTGATGCATGTGATGAAAGTCATGAAAGTCGTGCATGTAAGGATAATGATGCATTTGACTTAAATCAACACAGCAATGAGCTGGAGCGGGAGCGGGTGCCGTCTGTGCATTTACAGTTTCCGGTCCCAAATTGGCCTGGGCAGGGCTTGTTTGCATTTGTTGAAAATACTCAGGCATAACAGCCGATTGCGGCATATAAGATTGATTGCGTATCATGGTGTGCCTCCTTTTTATCATACTCTACAATATGCTTTGAATGAAAAAAGGGCACTTATCCCTATAAATTGGGCTGCAGCCTTTAGGAATGAAGAATAGGACGAAGCGAAGAGGGTGACGCTAGTACCATCACAATCCATGAAATAGGTGGTTGCAAAATGATAATTAATATTGTAATTAAGGCTGTGTTCGCACTGCTTAGCTTTACGCATACGGAAGTGTTTGCGACAGAAGCGGTTCATTTGCATGCGGAGCCGTCCTACGCAAAGTGGGGAAAGCTGGCCATGCAAGAAACGTCAAAAGCATACGAGGATGCTTCAATTGTCAATTACAAATACGAAGGAAGAAAAAAGCTAACTAATGGAGAGTCAGAGGAATGTTTTGTTCTACTGTTAAATAAAGATGCCAAGCAATTTGCTATTCGCGTTACGATTAGAATAAACACGATTACGGACAGACTCATAAATGTGGAATTGAAAGAGCTAATAAATGGAACTTAATTGAAACAAAACAGCTGCCAGCTTCGTAATATAAGCAAATGTTTTAAATACACGCTTCTTTATGAAGCGAGAGGAGCATAATGATGCTAATTTCAACAACACCAACAATAGAAGGCCGTCCTATTCAAGATTATATAGGAATCGTAACAGGAGAGGCGATTATGGGTGCAAATGTCGTTCGTGACTTTTTTGCATCAATTACAGACATCGTTGGAGGACGCTCCGGTGCGTATGAGAGCAAGCTGAAGGAAGCTCGTGACGTTGCCATTGATGAGATGAAAAATCAAGCCGCTAAGATTGGAGCAAATGCAATCGTTGCTATCGACATTGATTATGAGGTTGTGCGTGAAGGAATGTTAATGGTAGCTGTCAGCGGAACAGCAGTACGCCTGTAAAATAATTTACCATAAAATTGGAAAACGATAAAACTATGATCACCTATGATCAAGTTTTGTCGTTTTTTTTTTGCATTTTATGATTATTTAGAAAAAGAAGCAACAATTCAATTGTAAAATTCGTTAAAATAAGGATGTGTATAAATGGAAGATCAAGTAAAGAGAGGGGTCAAATGGTGAACCGTTTTATTCATTTAAGAAATCGAACCATCGCATATGCGGTCATGATTAGTTTGATAGCTGCTTTCTTAGCGGGAACTGGCAACGCACAGGCAGCAGCAACGGAGAAGGGAATTTCATTGGAAACGAGTGTCGGGTTTCAAGGCTACATGAAACAATCCGAGTGGTATCCTGTAAGGCTTACACTGACAAACCAGACAGCTGAGGATTTGAAAGGCGAAGTTGTTATATCTATAGCAGGGTCTAATGACTTGATCATACCTACTGAGCTGCCTCTAGGCACAGCCATACAATTAACAGCATCTATTCAAGGCGAGCTTCTTAATCGGAGCAACAGTAAAATACGATTTTATAAGGACTCCTACAAATCAGGCAATCTTATTCCGATTTTCGGCAACGATTACATAGACGCAAGAACGGCTAACAGCTACACCATTGGTGTCATATCTCGTGACCCGGATACTTTGAATTTTATGCCATCGTTAAATCAACGAGGCTACGAAATAACGGTCATTCCGATTGCGCAGAAGGAACTGCCCAGCGATCCCATTTTACTCAAAACACTCAACACGATTGTTATCAATGATATGCCAACCACAGGCTGGGATGAAGCACAGGTTAAAGCCATAATGGATTGGGTACAACAAGGCGGCACACTTGTGTTAACTGGAGGAGTCGGCTATGGCAAAACTGCAGATGCCTTTAAACAGATTGCACCGTTAGAATCGTCAGGCACATCGACCATATCCAGCGCGGATTCACTTGCCAGCTTCGGAGGTACCACACTTGCACTTGAAAAACCTTTGGTCGTCTCGACAGGTCGTATAATAGATGGCAAAACGGAGCTTGCTGAGAATGGCCTGCCGCTTGTCATATCCCGTGAACATGGATTTGGCAGCGTTATTTATATCGCTTTTGATCCATCACTTGAGCCTATGTCTACATGGACTGGCAGCGCGATGCTATGGGCGAAGGTGCTTAAAAAAAATTTGACGCCGCTTCAGCCTGGCGCGATGAGCATCAACAATAATATGAAATGGAATATTGAAAGTATTATAGATGAGTTCCCATCGATTAAACCGCCCAACTTTATGCTGCTTATGTGGATGTTTATCGGCTATATGATCATCGTAGCGCCGGTACTGTATATAATTTTAGCTAAGGCAGATCGCAGAGAGTGGTCTTGGTGGCTTATCCCTGCTTTTTCTGTTATTACCGGTTTCGCAATCTTTTTCTTTGGCGCAGAAGATAAGCGGAATTTATCAGCCCATACGATTGAGATCATTGAGTTGACTGGACAAGGAGACGCTGTACGATCAGGTGCAACTGCGGTGTTCATTCCAACTGGGGGCACAGTGACTGCAGAATTTGATAAAAGAGTAAATTTATCTTTTTACGCCAATTACAACCAAAATGGAAATCAGATTATGGATGATAAAACGCAATTGATTTCTGAAAATGATTCGACTACAGCACTATGGCGCTCCGTTCCTTATTGGTCGACACGGAAACTATGGATAGAAAAGCAGACGATGAGCAGTGATACGGGGCAGCTAACTCTTGCTTATAAGCAGATCAGACATGCGATTGAGGTAACTGCTACCAACAATACGACAACTAATCTTACGAATGTTTCCATGCTAATCAATGGGCAAGCTCAGCTCTTTGGCGATTTGAAGGTCGGTGAGAGTGGGCAAACGACGATTACAACGAGTACGGTTAATCAATCAGGTTATTTCCCTTATGGACAGATGATGTTTCCTAATCCATCTAACCGAGGCAATGACGGGTATAATCGAGAGCGACAGCTTGTAGACAGCTTTGGGAATCGAAACAATGGCGGCATTGTCCCGCCGGAGCCTATAGTGGTTGGCTTTAGCACTGATCATGAGCAGAATTACAAGGTAAACGGCGAAACGATAAAGACTGATAACTTGAAGCTGTGGGTTCAGAAGGTCGAGACATCTTTTATTGATGGGAATCGTGTCATCGTACCAGCAGGTCTTATTAATCCCATTATTACGGAGAATGCCACGAGTCAATTGCAGCACTACGGGAACGGTTCTTATTTTGTAGGCGATGGCGAACTTATATTTGAATATATTTTGCCAAATGATCATGATGCTGTATATGATCATCTCGAAATCCTATACAACAATAGTACAACTGCTTCAAATCTCACATTGACTGTCTGGAACGAGAAAGAAGGAAATTGGACAGATCCAAGCAAAGCTGCAGCAGCGCCAAAAGAGTATTTGATTAACAATCAAATTGTTCGAATGAAGTTTTCTGTCATTGGTTCTGTGGACATGACTTTACCGCAGATTGCTTTAGAAGGAGAGATACAGAAAAAATGAGCAAAAATCACGAAATAGAGATCATTAATGTGGAAGTGCCTAAAACGGAACCTGCGGAACAATCATCAAATGATGCGCCTCTGGTTCCGATGATTGAGATCAAACAGCTTTCCAAAACATTCGGAACGTTTCAAGCGCTTAAATCAATAGATCTAACGATTCCAAAAGGAACGGTATTTGGTTTTGTTGGGCCCAATGGGGCAGGGAAATCAACGACGATGTCTATTCTTGCGACATTAATGATACCCACCTCAGGCATCGCAAAAGTAGACGGATTTGACGTGACCAAACATCCGCATGAGGTGCGTAAGCGAATTGGATATATGCCGGATTTTTTTGGTGTGTATGACCAATTCAAAACGTTAGAATATTTGCATTTCTATGGCGCCAGCTATGGTATACCGAAGGCGGAGCGGGAGCAGCTGATTCCGCAATTGCTGGAGCTGGTCAATTTAAGTGATAAAAAAGATGCTTACGTTGACTCATTGTCTCGGGGTATGAAGCAGCGGCTTTGCTTGGCACGCTGCCTCGTTCATGATCCAGAGCTGCTTATTTTGGATGAGCCTGCTTCCGGCCTTGATCCTCGAGCACGGATTGAGATGAGAGAAATATTGCGAGAGCTGAAGTCAATGGGGAAAACGATCATCATTTCTTCACATATATTGCCTGAGCTTGCCGAAATGGTAGATGAAATCGGCGTCATTGAGCATGGTGAAATGATTGCGATCGGAAATGTCGCAGATATTCAAAATAGATTGCGTGTCAAACGTTTCTTGCATGTGAGATTAGTTGATCGGGAGTCAGAAGCGGAGCTGTTTTTGCGTGATCGCCCTTATGTTAACCGAATTTTCCGAGATGATCGTGGAATACAAATTCACTTTGGCGGACAAGATGCCGAGCAATCGCAGCTGCTTCATGAGCTGGTTGTAGCAGGTTTTCAGCTGATCTCCTTCAGTGAAGCGCAGACGAATCTTGAGGATGTGTTTTTGGAAATTACGAAAGGGGGAGACGGACTCGAATGAAGGAGCAATCGGCGGCAAGAGCAGACCGAATGAGCTGGCGCCACCAGCTTATCAATCCCGTATTGAATAAAGAGTTCAAGCTTAGAATGAGGACGCCTCGCGCGATGTGGACGCTGTTTTTTTATTTATTTGCAATTGGCTTAATGGCTTTAAGCGCTATTTATTTAACTGAAGTAACTTCTGGACGAGGACAGTCCTATAATCCTGAGCAAAGCAAAATTTTGTTTTATTTTATGAGCATGGCACAGCTTGGGTTGATTGCTTTCATGGCACCGGGCCTCACTTCTGGTGTTATTAGCGGCGAACGCGAGAAGCAGACCCTTAATTTGCTGCTCACGACGCAGCAGAGCTCAGCAACGATTGTGCTTAGCAAGCTTGTATCGTCACTAAGCTTTATGGTACTGATTGTGATCAGTACGATTCCTGTATACAGCATGATCTTTTTGTATGGTGGCATCTCGCCAGAACAGCTCTTTCTCGTTTTCTTGTTTTATTTATTTATTATGTTTGTACTCGGTTCCTTTGGCATATTATTCTCGACATTATTCAAGCGAACAATGATTTCTGTCATCGTAACGTATGGCGTTACGTTGTTTATGTTTGGCGGAACAGCATTATTATTTATTGTACTTGTAGGCGTGATGGAGCAAATGCCGCAAACGACTACAAATGCTTATAGCTGGATCGGTCATATTATTGCCTTGAATCCTGCGGCTGCTTTGTACAGCATTTTAGATCCGCTCGTCTCAAATCAAGCCTTTTCTGTAAATTCGATTGGACAGAAAGGGTATAATGCGCCGCTTGCATTGTGGCAGGAGTTCATTATTATCTATACGCTTCTCTCCATCCTTGCTCTATGGCTGGGTATTCGTAGACTTCGTCCTCGTTTGAGACGAAAATAATGCTTGAAAAATAAATTTTGGTTGCGAAAGAGAGAGTTGTGAAGCAAATCATGCTGTAGAGTAAGGTTTTGTAATGCAAATGATGCTTACGAAGTAAAGTTTTGCTTTGCAAAACTTATAGGAGGGCCAGTTATGCAAAAAAAGTCGTTGGTTGAACTGCTCCATCCTGTTAGACGCAGGTTGACAATGTTTACAGTGAGCCGTTATGCGCTGATAGGTTTACTTGGAAGCAGTGCTGCTGGCCTTTTGCTGCTTGGTGCAAGCAGGCTGTGGCCTATTTTGCATGTTCGACTGCTTGTGTTCATCATTGCCAGTTTAGGTTTCGTTGTTGGTGCGGGCATTGGATTATGGAAGCGTGCTTCCTTAAGGGAAGCAGCTAGAATGATGGATAAACAAGTAACCGAGGATGCGATATCGACTGCTCTTGATGGGTTAATGCGTGAAGAAGATCACGCTCATCCGATCGTTATCATGCAGCGAGAAGCGGCAACAGAGGCTGCAGATAAATATGTGAGCGGATTGCATTCTTCGCTGCCGTGGCCAGGCTGGCGAAGCTGGCGTTTGCTCATCTATAGTGCAGCTGCTGTATGGATCGTTTTGGCGATACTGCTATTCCTGCCTAATTCACTTGACGAACGAGCGGAAGCGCTCGCAGCGGCAAAGGAAAGGCTTGTGGCGCTGGAGCAAGAAACGGAGAAGCTTACTGATCTCGCGGAGGCAGCAGAGCTGCCAGAGGATCAGAAGCAGGAGCTGCTTAAACCACTGAAGGAGCTGCGCAGCAAGCTCGATTCGCTGGGCAGCGATGGAACTGAGGCGCTAGAGCAGCTGGAGGCTGCGATTAACAAGCTGGAATTAGCAGCTGAAGCTGCGCAAAAAACGGCGAAGCGGTTGGAAGCTGCGGCGAATACGATGAGCAATGAGCCAAGCCTGCGGCAGCTCGGTCAAGCTTTGCAGGATCGAGACGCCGCAGGCATGCAGCAAGCGATCGACGCTATGCGATCGCAGCTGCATCAACTGTCGCCAGCGCAGCGTGAAGCGCTGGCGAGTGCACTTGAGCGGCTGGCAGCAGAGCAGCCGCAAGAGCAGGGCGCCGCACAGCTTGCTGCTGCGGCGCTTGAACAGGCGGCGCAGCAGGTGCGCGCCGCAGGTGATGCCGGGGCGGACGGCGGAGCCGCCCCGGATGGCGAGAGCGCCGGCGATGCACTCGCGGCGCTTGAGAAAGCGCTCGCCCGCGAATTATCGCAGGGAGAGCTGGAGCAGTTGGCCCGAGGTATGGCGGRCCAGCTCGGGCAAAGCGGGCAGCAGCTGGCACAGCAGCTTGCTGCGGAAGGCGCCGCGGGCGTTGCGCTCGGTACTGGCTCTAGCTCTTATGCTGCATCCGGCACTGCTCCTCAATCTAACTCTAGTTCCAGCTCTGATTCAGGAACTAGCTCTGGCACTGGATCTAGCTCTGGCTCCGCCTCTGCCTCCGCCTCAGGCACTGGCTCCGGGTCTGGCACTGGCACTGGCTCTGGCTCTAGCTCTAGCCCTAGCTCTAGCTCCGGCACTGGCTCTGCCTTAGGCACTGGCTCCAGCACTGGCACTGGTTCTGGCTCTGGCTCTGGCTCTAGTATTGGCTCTGCCTTAGGCACTGGCTCCAGCACTGGCACTGGCTCTGGCTCTGGCTCTAGTATTGGCTCTGCCTTAGGTACTGGATCTAGCTCTGGCACTGGCTCTAGCTCTAACTCTGGCTCCGGCTCTGGTTCTGGCTATGGTTCCGGGTCTGGCTCCGGCTCCGGCTCTGGCTATGGTTCTGGATCCGGATCTGGCTCCAGCTCTGGCTCCGGCACTGGACCAGGAGCTGGCACAGGAGCCGGCGGTAGAAATTTGGTCACAACGCCTCGTACGATGCAGGGCTCCGGTAATGTACAGCAGGATGGTGGTCCATCAACAGGGGGACAGACCGTAAATGGCGGTCAATCCCCGATGATCGATGGAACGACACGTCCTTATGAGGATGTCTATAACGAATATGCAGCAGAAGCGAAGCAATCGCTAGGACGCTCACAGCTGCCTGATAGTATGCAGGAGAAGGTTAAGCAATATTTTGATCAAATTCAACCGAACCGATAATGGAGATGATCCGATATGATTGAATCCAAAGCACAGTTAGATGAGGCTGCCGCGAGGATTGCTGCATTGAAAGAAGAGATTGGCCGTGTCATCGTCGGTCAGCAAGCCGTTGTGGAGCAGCTGCTCTGGTGTTTGCTTGCCGGGGGTCATGCCCTTCTCGAAGGAATACCAGGCCTTGGCAAAACGATGCTGATCGGGACTGTTGCGGATTGCATCTCTTTACAGTTTTCTCGTATCCAATTTACGCCTGATTTAATGCCTTCGGATATTACGGGTACAACATTGATAGATTTTGGTACCCAAGGCGCAGCCGCACATCGGTTTCAAGCAGGGCCGATTTTCGGAAATTTAGTGCTCGCTGATGAAATCAATCGGGCGACGCCCAAAACACAAAGTGCATTGCTGGAAGCTATGCAAGAGGGTACGGTAACAGCAGGCGGGGAGACGCATCAGCTGCCAAAACCTTTTTTTGTGCTAGCTACCCAAAATCCGATAGAACAAGAGGGAACCTATCCGCTGCCTGAAGCGCAGCTTGATCGTTTTTTGCTCAAAATTGGAGTGGATTATCCAAGCCGCGAGGAGCTTAAACAAATCGTGCTCCGCACAACTTCAATCACTCAGCCCAAAGTATCAGTTGTTCTTTCCGCGGCTGAATTATTGGATCTGCAGATGTCTGCTAAACAGATTTTAGTCGCCGATGATGTGCTTGATTTAGCGGTTAAGGTTGTTATGATGTCGCATGCTGGCGAGCCTGACGCACCTGAAGAGGTTAAACGATACGTACGATTCGGAGCGGGGCCGCGTGCTGTTCAAGCCATTATCGCTGTTAGTAAAGTTAGAGCATTATCAGCTGGAAGGCTTCATATTTCTTGGAATGACATTCGGCAAACGGCTTTGCCGGTGCTTCGGCATCGACTCGTGCTTAGCTATGAGGCACAAGCGATGGGCTTGTCTAGCGACCAGATGTCTGAAGCCATTTTAACGGCTGTGGAGGCCGAGCGATGAGCGTGAGCAAAGAATCAGCAAACTCATTACAGAATGCCTATTCTCCATCTGCCGGACTTTCGAATCAGGAAGCTTTGAAGCTATTATTTCCTAATCTATCTTTTCTTACGGAGCTTGAACGAATGCGTATTCGTGCAGGTAACCGCATCAAAGGCATGCTGGCAGGCAAAAGGCGCTCCAGCTCGCTTGGCGGATCGCAAGAATTTGCTGATTATCGGCCTTATTCATCCGGTGATGATATCCGCCGAATAGATTGGAATGTTTACGGCCGAACAGGCAAAGCGTTTATTCGGCAATATTGGGATGAACAAGAGCTGCAGGTTAGCCTCTACATCGATGTATCACAATCCATGGCTTTTGGACATTCGGATACAAACAAGCTTCAATATGCATTAAGACTAGCTGCATGCTTAGGGCATATCTCGCTTTGCGGAGATGATCGAATTTCGGTGCGTTTGTTTCGTGATACGATCATTAAGGAGCTGCAGCCGCTGCATGGGCGTGTTTCTTCATCAAAGCTTTTTCATTTTTTAGCAGATGCCATGCAGCAGCTGGAGATGGATAGCGATTCTTCTTCCTCTGCTGCAACAAAATTCATTAACATGGCAGCACCATTCCAGACGGCAGCTGCATTGCCGAGACGTTCTGGTTCCGCATGGGTACTTACAGATGCAATGTTTGAACAGGGAATCGAAGAGACTCTCATTTCGTTAACAGCAGCAGGTCAACAGGTCGTGCTGGTACATCTATTGTCGCCTGATGAGTTGAGCCCCGATTTGAGTGGAGAACTCAAGCTAATTGACAGCGAGCTGGGGACGGGAAAGGAAGTAGCGATAGGTCAAAAGCTGCTTCAGGAATACCGCATTGCAGTTGCAGGCTTTCAAAATGAACTGAAGAGCATATGCGCAGCACGCGGCGCCTCCTATATTTTCGTGAATACTGGTATTTCATTAGAGGAAACGGTTAGACACACTTTTTTATCCTCGTATGTACTTAACAGCTAGTTCCAAATTTATCGCTTTATAAGGTTTTTGCATATGTACTTTCCTAGATCTCTTTAAAGCATGATTAGAATGGATTGGAGGGTATTGGATGCAGTTTTTGTCCGTGGCATCGGCTTGGTTTGCATTTGCGTTGCCAGCTATCGCTGCCATGTATATCCTAAAGAGAACCTATAAGAACCAGCATATCGCTAGTCACCTGCTATGGAGACGGGTATTGCAGGAGCAGGAAGCGAATCGGCCATGGCAAAAGCTCCGCAGCCGCTGGCTTCTCATTTTGCAGCTGCTCGTTGCTCTAATACTCGTTTTCGCTTTAATGGAGCCAATAGTCATGAGGCAGGCAGCACCATTTGGTCATGCTGTCCTCCTCATTGATCGTTCTGCAAGCATGTCGGCAAAAACAGGAGACAACAATCTTACTGCGAAGACAAGCCTTGAATCAGCAATAGAAGCAGCAGAGATCTGGCTTGACAAACAATCAAATGCTCGATTGATTACGATTGTTGCCACAGGTGCGCAGCCTGAAGTGTTGACGAATCGCCAAAGAAACAAAGAGCAGATGAAACGACAACTGCAAGCGATAACACCTTTTTATGGAAAAACAGATCATACCGCAGCCCTTTCGTTAGCAGATTCTTTGTTGCAAGAGGATTCAAATGGAGAGGTCGTAATTTTTACAGATGGCCAGTGGTCAGATGCTGCAGAAGCCAACAAGCTCAACCTGCATGCAAAAGTTGAGCGTGTAATCGTAGGACAAGCGAGCTCTGACAGCAATGTATCGCTTTTATATTTTGGCATCAAAGCAGATTCGAACGATAGCGGTAAAAGTGTGGGTATGATTACGATAAAAAATGACAGCAAGCGGGAGCAGACGGTAAACCTTGATGTATTCGCTGCAAATGATGAGAGTGACGTGAAAAAGCAGATTCTAGCTGCAAATCGAACCGTTATTGTTCCAGCAGGCGAGTGGGAAAGCGTGGAGATCGTCGATCTTCCTCCAGCCCTTTATTACAAGGCCAGAATTGAACAACGCATGGATGCTGTTGTCATTGATAACACGGCATTTCAATTTCCGACAATTCCAAGTGCTAGGCAAGCACTTCTCATTTCGGAAGGAAATTTGTTTCTGGAGAAAGCACTTCAGCTGGCAGGCGTCCAAACGGTAAAAATAAGTCCAGACAGCGCCGTTCCAACAGGTGAGCAGGTTAATAGACTGGATTGGATTATTTTAGATGGGATGAATGAACGGCTGCTGGCCGACTCTGAATGGTCCCTGCTGCTTAAATCAAAGCCGCTATGGATGATCGATCATCCCGATCAATCGGATGAAACAGCAAGTATTCCAACGAACACGAGAGTAGAGAAGAAGGAGCATCCCCTTACGACTTATATCACATTTGCTGATACGCATATTGGTCGACTGGAGAAGCCTGATGCATCTGAGCTTTTATGGGGAGAGCCGGTACTTAGCTATGGCGGAATACCAGCAATTTATGCAGGCAAGGAGAATGGCAAGGCGAAGCTTCGCTTTACTTTTAATTTTCAAGATACAGATTTGCCGCTCCGGCCAGAGTTTCCGATTCTTATCCTTCAAGCTGCACAGTGGATGAGCGGCGGTTCTCGCCTTGAGCTTGGTTCTGTCATTTCTGAGCAGTTAATGGAAATTTCTCTACATACGAATACGGTTAAAGCGGTTTGGGAAGCGGTTGAGCTTACAGGAGGAGACTCCCGAGCTGAGCGTGCGCTGCTTCGTCAGTCAGCAGAGCTTGATTTGGATTCAGCTGGATTATATATCGCACCCTCCATTCCAGGGTTATACCGCCTCGTAGAAAGCGACATAGATCAAATGGCTGTAAGCAGTCGGATGCTCGCTGTCACGGTTGATCATGAGGAGCTTCAGAAAAATGGAGCCGATGCAGAGGTGTTTTTGCCGAACGCAACCTCTGAGCTCACTCCAGCTCCCGGCATAGATCGTTCAACAGATGAACAGCAGATATCATTGCAATTGTATATTGTGATTTTATTGCTCTTCATAATGGCAGCTGAATGGGAGGTGTATCGCCGTGGGCTTTCAGGCTGAGTTCCCGCTCGCGTTTCTATTGCTGCTTCCTTGGCTTTTATATATCGTTTGGATGTTCAAAATGACCCTTCGACTTCGCGGCCGCAGAAAAATAATGTCTATTGCCACACGATCGATTATACTGTTACTCCTGATTGCAATTGCAGCTCAAGTCCAGCCGTTTATTGAGCGAGAGCAGCGCAGCCTCGTATTTGTCGCTGACAGGTCAGAGAGCATGCGAGCCGACAAACGTATAGGCCAGTGGATAAATGAGGCGTGGACTGCTAAAGAAGAAGCTGATCGGGGAGGAATCATTTCTTCGGGGTTGAATGCGGCAGTTGAACGGACGGTTACGAATAAGGACTTAGCAGGGGATACCGAGTTTAATTTCCAAGCGAATGTCAATCGGAACTATACCGATCTGTCACAAGGGCTTCAGTTAGCAGGAGCTATGCTGCAAAAAGAAGGCGGAGGACGTATTGTTCTGCTCTCTGATGGTGCAGAAAATACAGGTGATGTACTTCGACAAGCACGTATGCTCAAAAATGCAGGTATTTCCGTTGATGTTGTCCATATCAACACTTCGGTTGTAACGGATACCTCGATTGAAGAACTGAATGTACCGGCAGCTCTTAAGCAAGGGGAGACTTTTACCTTTGAGATTGCCATTAACAGTACAATTGCGGGTCAGGCGCAGCTTCGACTATATGCAGATGATACTGAGCTCTCAGTTTCGGATATCCAGCTTGAAAGAGGCGAAAATCGTTATTCGCTGCAAAGCGTTGCGCTGGACCCGGGCTTTCACCGTTTTAGAGCTGAAATATTTACGGCAGGCGATGAACAGCCGGCAAATAATACAGCACATGCCTTTAGCCGGGTAAGTGGTCCACCAAATGTATTAATTGTGGAAGGCGTCCTTGATTCCTCAGCTAACATAGAAGCTGCACTGCAAGCTTCCGTCATCCGTTACGAGACGATCATGCCAGAGCAATTGTCGGTCGAGCTAGCACAATATGCAGCATATGACAGCATTATTTTGAATAATGTATCCGCTGCGCGAATAGCTGAGAAGCCTATGGAATGGATTGCAAAAGCCGTTAGCGATTATGGGGTAGGCTTGATGATGGTCGGAGGTGACGAAAGCTTTGGGCTTGGCGGTTATTTCAAAACGCCAGTTGAGCGTGCGTTACCCGTATATATGGACTTGCAAGGAAGAAAACAAATTCCATCGCTAGGACTTGTACTCGTCATTGATCGATCTGGAAGCATGTCGGATGGCAAGCTTGACCTAGCGAAAGAAGCTGCCATGCGAACGATTGAGCTGCTGCGAGATACCGATACAGTAGGAGTAGTTGCGTTTGATTCTTCGCCTTGGTGGGTTGTAAAGCCGACGAAGCTTACAGATCGCCAAGCTGTCCTTGATCAAATCCAAAGCATTCAGCCTGAAGGAGGCACCGAAATATTTTCAGCGCTGAATGAAGGTTACGAAGGTTTAAATAAGCTTGACGCACAGCGCAAGCACATGATTTTGCTGACGGATGGTCAATCTTCTACGAATGCCAACTACAATACGATTACAGATGCAATGAATGAGAAAAATATGACGTTGTCGACAGTTGCTGTAGGAGAAGGCTCTGATCAAAATCTGCTTGAGCAGCTGGCCAAAAATGCCAAAGGACGGTATTACTTTACGAAAGACGAAAGCACGCTTCCCGCTATTTTTAGCCGAGAGACCGTGATGATGTCTAGAACGTACGTCGTGGAGCATACCTTCACCCCAAGTATCGGTCAAGCAGGAGAGTGGTCTTCCCTTTGGCGCAATGGATTGCCTGCAATCCATGCCTATATAGCAACTACGCCGAAAGAAACAGCCGAGATTGCATTATGGACACCCGAAGGCGATCCACTCCTCGCACGCTGGTCTTATGGTTCTGGAAGGACGGTTGCATGGACTAGTGATTTAAGCGGAAAATGGTCAAGCCAATGGGTGCAATGGGCTGAGCTTCCTAAAGTTTTCGTTGATTGGGTAAAATGGACGTTTCCACAGTTTGAGCATGCTCCTTATTCCATTACTGCACAAGTAGATGGTAATGAAGCAAAGTTAACCGTTCATTCACAGGCAGAGGGAGCAGGGGCTGACAGCAAGCTTTCCGCAGCCATTCTGAATCAAGAGGGAGAAAGCGAACGGAAGCGGTTAATGCCAGTGGCACCTGGTGAATTTGAAACGAAGCTAACGGTTACTGAACCCGGTGTTTATTTGGCGCAAATTGGTCAAGGGGATAGTCATTCGTCTATTCAAAATGGGAATACGGCAGGATTTGTGATCCCTTATTCGCCAGAATATCGAATCGCAAATCAGGATGGTTTAAAGCTGCTTGAACAGGTGGCCGCCACAACTAGTGGAAGAATGTTAGATCCAACAGACCCAAAGCAAGCCTTCCAATTTGAACCTGTTCTTACACGGCAAGTTTATAACTGGACACATGGCCTTCTCGTGGCAGCACTGCTGCTATGGCTGCTCGATATCGCCATTCGCAGATTGTCTATTTCATGGAAACGTAGGTTTCAGCTGCTTATCCAAACTAGAAAAACGAAGTTATCAATCCAGCGAGATAACGAAAGAGCCTTAAGTGGCCATTCGTCAAGCTCTGTGAGTCGCTTAAAGGAAAGAAAGTCAGAAGCAGTCCGTTTTTATAGCGGAGATAACCATCCACGATATCGTGAAGAAAAAGGTCAATCGGGAGATGCTTCGGGCAAACGAGACGATGAGGAAAAAAAGTGAATGTTTCTATTGCAAGGAACACGAGCGTACAAGTGCCAACCAGAGAGGTGGAGCGCACGCAAGAAAATGATCCCAGTGTTGCAAGAGAACTAGATTCGAGTCGAGCTAATATGCAAGGTAAAGCAGATAACGGAGCCACGATCAATCGTCTACTTGCAGCTAAAAACAGAAAGAAGCGTTAGTATACTACTATTAATGCGGAGGAGGTGCCCATTTGAACACGATAAAAAAAGAACATCGAATGGAAAGCATTCGTTTTTTTGTCCAAGAATTGATTTCATCGATCAATAATGAGGTGAAAAAACAAGAAGCGTCTATTCATTTATTCGGCGTTGCTAGCTTGGCCTCCATGTTGGCAATGAAAAGAGGACAGGATGCTGAGCTCGCTTCAATCGCAGCATTGCTTCACCGATATTATGATTACAAAACCGGTATTAGTGAGTTTTCTGGTCTTAACAGCGCAGAATCCGTACGACCTTTTATTCGGGATTTGGATCTGTTTACGAAGGAAGAGCAAAATACAATTCTTAGAGCGATCTTTTATTATGAAGACAGAAGCAGAAGCCAAGGGCCTTATGAAGAAATTTTAAAGGACGCCTATTTATTGCAATTGTATCTTCACCAGCCAAATCATTGTTTTGATCAGGACGGTAAAAGTAGACTTGAAAAGGTATTAAATGAACTTATGATTCCTGCCAAGTTTGTAGGAGCGTTAATAAACTGTGATACTGGCGGGACGGATGAGCGTTCAACTACGCGCGAGCTGCTTGCTGACATCGCAGAGTCGCTTGCGGCTAAAGATATTATTGGCGTTCCTGGCGATGAACGGTATAGAGAAATATGCCGATATTGGCCGGACTCTGATATCCATAAGGTGTTGAAAAATAGCTGGTGCGCTGCATTTGTTTATTATTGCTGCAAATTGGCAGGATTTCGTCTCCCCATTCGTTACCCGAATGGTGTTTGTCGTTTTGCGGGTGTAGCTGCTTGGCTGGAATGGGGACAACTGCCTGAAATCGGATTTTTTTATAAGGATGGGCAGGAAGGATTTACACCTCAGCGAGGCGATATTGTCATTTACGATAAGCTGCTATCTGATGAGCCTCATGATCATATTGGCATCATTTTGAGTTGCGAGGATACTCAGTTACTCGTAGCTGAGGGTAATCGAGACAATCAGAACTACTCAGATGTTTTTTACAGGGAAAGACAACGCTTTATACTAGGGTACATACGGATAAGCAATGACTACCAATATGAATGGAGCGGCGAGTATGTTCCAATTAATTAATGCTATTAATAATTAAGCGGATTAATCAAGATAGACATGAGCTGGCCGTAGCGTTACAATGCTTGTAAATGAAAATTTAAATGCAACGCTTGAAGGGATGGGTAACATGTACTCAGAGATTACGACAGCCGAGTTAGAGAGCCAGTTGAAGGAAGGTAAAACCTTAAATCTAGTAGATGTTCGTGAAACAGAGGAGTGGCAAGAAGGCCATATTAAAGAAGCACGCAGCATCCCGCTATCGTCGCTCCAAGAGCGGATTGATGAGTTTCAGCAAGGGGAAGAAGAGATCCTTATTATTTGCCGCAGCGGCGGCCGCAGCGGGAAAGCTTGTGATTACCTCGAATCTCAAGGTTATAAAGTAGTAAACGTAGCTGGCGGCATGCTTCAATGGCAAGGCGAAGTAGCTACTGGAGAATAATAGAATAATAGGTTTCTAAAAAAGCCCAATGCGGGCTTTTTTTATTTGCAAATTCGAATGCAGGAATAGATCACCTGAGGTAACAGTATCAAATGAATATATCTATTGTTTCTCTTGCTGCGATTAACGAAATCAAGCTATATTTAATCCAAATTATAGGGGGGCTTGATTATGTCGCACACGAAACCGAGCTTATCGATTCAAGAAGTGAATACGGTGCTGCAGCGTCACTTTGGAAGTGAAGTAAGCCATATTATGGCTAATGAAGGCGGTAATTTCAGCAGCGTTTTTTTCTTCGAATGGGCAAATGAACCATATGTGATACGCTTCAATTCATCCAAAGAATCATTTCTGCAGGAAGAGACGATATCAAATCTGCTTTCTTCACAAGAGTTGCCTTATCCGAAAGTTTGCGGTATCGGTGAAGAGCGGCATTTCTCCTATTGTATTTCAGAGCGAAAGCTTGGAACCGTACTGGCGGATTTGCAGGCTGAGCAAAAAATGGCCGTTGTGCCGGATCTGGTTCATGTCATTTCCAAGATGAATCAGGTTCAATTAGGACAAACAACAGGATATGGCCCGGTCATCGACGGGAAAAATGGTCAATATGCGGATTGGGAGTCATTTGTAGCAGCGTTTTTTGCAGAGAATCAGGAGGGAACCTTTTGGGAAAACTGGCATGAGCTGTATCGCACGACATGTTTAGAGCGTGATGTTTTTGAAGAGATATATTCGAGGCTGTTGGCATTTTGCAGCTATAACGCAGCACATAGACATTTTGTTCATAATGATTGTCATGAGTGGAATATTATTTCTGATGACAGCAGCATTACCGGAATTATAGATGCAGGTTTCATCTATGGCGACTTTATGATCGATATAGCGACGATAGAAGAAGCTGTACCTGGTATAGATTTGGGTGAAGCATTCCGTGTTCATTATGAGCATTTAGGCAAACCAATTGAAAACTTTAAAGAACGGCTTATTGGAGCTCGATACTTTAAAGGTCTGGACGGTCTTCGTTTTTTTGCGAAAATGGGCTGGGATCATGCATATATCGAGCTTCGTGATAAGCTGCTATCTCTCCCTAAGGGATAAAACCTTATAATGCTTCTCTACACACTCAGAGACATTTGCACATATAATGAGAACACGCAACTGACAACATGCTGACGGTTTTTGTGCAGTTTGGATATATTTTTTTTACCATTTGAGGTATCCTTAGAATCACATTGTTTTTTAGAAAAATACTTCAGGCATCATTGTCCATGAAGTAAAGGATTGGGTGATTGAAATGATTGTTATCAAGACGAGTGAAGAAATAGCAAAGATGAAAAAAGCTGGTGAAATTTTAGCTGCTTGCCACCGAGAGCTGCGTACATTTATTCAAGCAGGCAAAACGACATTAGAGATTGATAAATTTGTCGAAGCTTTTTTGCAAAAGAATGGAGCAACTCCTGAACAAAAAGGATATCACGGCTACCCTTTTGCAACATGTGCCTCGGTTAATGATGTAATATGCCACGGTTTTCCAAGTGAGCGGGCATTAGTCGATGGTGATATCGTAACCATTGATATGGTAGTCAACCTAGACGGTTGGTTAGCAGATTCCGCTTGGTCTTATGCAGTCGGCAATATATCGGAAACATCACAAAAGCTGCTTGATGTGACAAAGGAATCCATGTATAAAGGGATAGAGCAGGCTGTAGTCGGAAACAGAATCGGCGACATATCTCATGCGATTCAAGCTTTTGCTGAAGCACAAGGCTTCTCGGTTGTAAGAGATTTTATAGGTCACGGTATTGGTCAGAAAATGCATGAGGAGCCTCAAGTGCCTCATTATGGCCCGCCGAATCGAGGTACACGTTTAAAGGCCGGGATGGTTTTGACAATTGAGCCTATGCTTAATACTGGGAAGTACCACAGCAAAATCGATGAAGACGGATGGACGGCTAGAACGATCGATGGCGGTTTATCTGCGCAATACGAGCACACGCTTGCTATTACAGAAAATGGTCCGATTATTTTAACCGAGCAATAGATTTAATAAATGAACAGACTATAGCAAATTAATATGGCCTAATGGCCACTACTATAAATTTCATTGTACTTGGCCTGCGTGCCTGTTTGTTCCTAGTGGAACAACAGGCCACAGGCTATTTTATTTTATAGAACAAAATTCTAAGTTTAGAAACTGTCCCCAAAAGGGCGTGAGTGAGTAGACTTTATGGATGTAGAAAGAACCTTCCAATAAACTGTAAAAGTGGAAACGAAGGTTCTTTTCTCGAAAATTAATAGATGTAAAGCTTGGGTATGGATTCCGAAGTTAACTTTTTAAAACACCCTTCTTTTTAAACATTTTTTAACGACATGTTACTTTTTTAATAGGAAGAGTGTCTTATTACATATCAGGAAGAAGTTAGTCTTCATGCATATTTCGGAAAAACGCATCGATAATCAGATGAATACCTTGAAGAGAGGGAGGAGCCATATTGAGCAAAAAAATGGGATATATGTTATTAGGCGTTTTCTCTTTGCTGCTTGTCATTTTTTTATTCAACTGGCTTAGAACAAATACTGACAATTTCGGAATGCTGCAGAGCTTCTCTGTGACGATTAATAATCAATCGGATTATGATATCGTTTCGGTTGAAACTGGAATTATTTCAAGCCTTGAAAAGCATAGCTATGCAAAAATAATAAAAGCTGGCGACACGGTTCGAATAAAACCGCAATTGAAATTAACAGGTGAAGGTGCCGTATACTTGAAATATACGGATGACAGGGGAATGACGAAGGAGACTGTTGCTTGCGGTTATACAGAATCCCTTTCTGGGAGCACGAAGTTAACCGTTGATAATAATGGAGTTACAGAGAATGAACAAAAGTGTATGTAAAGCTTGTTGATCTCTCTAATGTGCAGTTCCGTATTATGCGATTTTAACTAAACGTAATGATAATAATGGTTAAACCCTTTTCTCATTTGTGAGATAAGGGTCTTTTTTGTGCGGATAATTGTCGACTGCTTTGGGTGGAACTCATCCCTTGTAAACTGTAAATCTCTAGTTAAAGTAATAAATATAACTATTATTTTTAGAGCACAATCTATATTTCTTCAGGTATTTTATTCCTTTCTGCTTTGATAAGATTTTTGTGTAAGCGTTATCAATTCGTATTAAGATAAGGGGGATGGAAATGCGAAGGAAGTTAAGTATGCTATTGGCGTTCATTTTGCTCTTCGGTATGCTGACGCCGATAGGAAGATTCGGGAACACAGCTCAAGCAGCATCTACAACAGTGCTTCAAAATGGGTTTGAGGATGGAAATGCTGGCAGCTGGCAGCCGTTTAATTGCAGCGGAGGCACTCCGCAGGCAGCCGTTTCTTCAGAGCAGGCCGCAACGGGATCAAAAGCTTTGAAGTTATCTGGGCGGGGGAGTGTTAGCTGCAGCCCGAGCATTGAGCTCAATGCTTTGCTTCAAGAGGGACATAGTTACGATATTTCGTTTAAAGTAAAGCTTGGAGCAGGTACAGATCAAGCGCATGTTACGATGAGAATGACCGATCAAACGAATAACTTTGATTGGATCGTGGGCAACCAAAACATTGATGATCAAAGCTGGACAACCTTCTCGAAAACATCGTATACGAGACCTACTGGCTCAAAAGCTATGACGATGTATTTGGAGACAGTTTCGTCGACTGCTGACGTGTTTATTGATGATCTCTTGATCGTAGATCATACACCAACTGAAAACCCTGGTAGTGGTGGAGGTACTCCGATTGGGCCATTGGAATTCGGCTATAACTTTGATGGCGGTACAGTAGTAGGCTGGAAACCAAGGGGAGAGGGCGTAGCCGTAGCGGTATCACAAGAACAGCAAAAGTCAGGCCAATACAGCTTGAAAACGACAGGCCGTTCGTTGGACTGGAACGGGCCGGCCGTTAGTGTATTCGACAAAATGACCAGAAATGCAAAATATGAGGTTACAGCTTTCGTCAAGCTTACTGAAACGCCTTCCGCTTCCAGAACGATAAAGTTATCGGCTGAACTGGATGCAAGTGGTTCATATAGCTGGGTAAGCATTGCCTCAGCAGCAGTAACTTCGACAGATTGGGTACAGCTTAAGGGGACATTTAGTTTCAATTCGAATTTAACAGATTTAAGCTTCTATGTTGAAAGTTCGGGTGTAAGTGACGCTTATTATATCGACGATATTAATGTCTTAATGATGGAACCGCCGCCTAAGACATCCCTACCTGTTCAGACAGATCTAGCGAAGCTGAAGGATGTTTATCAAAATTATTTCAAAGTAGGGGCAGCGCTAGAGCCGATTCAGCTTGAAGGGAAAAGCAGAGAACTTCTAGATATGCATTTCAGTTCAGTCGTTGCTGAGAATGCAATGAAGCCTGGTTCAATTAATTCAACAAAGGGAACTTACAATTTCGAGAGTGCGGATAGGCTTGCCAAATACGCAAGAGACAACAAAGTAAACATGCGATTCCACACGCTTGTGTGGCATGAACAAGCAGCAAACTGGATGTTTAACGATGATAATGGCACCGTATTGAGTCCAACTCCAGAAAACAAAGCGCTTGTTCTCAGTCGGCTAAAAGATTACTTAAGCGCAGTGGTACCAAGATATGCAGACGTCGCGACGGATTGGGATGTCGTGAATGAGGTCATTGATGAGGGCAGACCGAATGGTATGCGTAATAGTTTATGGTATCAATTAACAGGCGAAGATTTCATTAAAGTTGCCTTTACTGAAACGCGTAGATTGCTCGATGAGTTGTATGCGCAGGACCCGATAAAATATGCAAAGGCTAAGGATTCCAAGCTAGTTATTAATGATTACGGAACAAATAATCCGCAAAAAGCAAACTTTTTATTAACCCTTGTAAAGAGATTAAAAGCAGAAGGTGTGCCTATTGATTCGGTTGGCCACCAAACTCATATTAACATTAGCGGACCGTCAATTCAGCAAATTTCGAATTCAATTAAGATGTTCGGTGAGGCCGGCTTCGACAACCAATTAACTGAATTTGATGTCTCGGTTTATTCGAACAACACGGATGCCTATCAAGAAGTGCCTCAAGATTTGCTTGCCAAACAAGGTTACCGTTTTAAAGAGTTGTTCGAAGAATTGAAGAAATTGGATGATATGGGCAGGACAGCTGAAAATCCGGAAGGCTGGATAAGTAATGTTACCTTCTGGGGAATCGCTGACGACCATACATGGCTCCACAATCGTCCGGTCACTCGTCAAGACGCGCCATTTGCTTTCGATAAAAACTTCCAAGCGAAACCTGCTTATTGGGGAATGGTTGATCCAACGAAGCTGGTAGCGGTGAAGAAAACTGCAAATGCTGCAAATGGAAGTCCAAACCCAAGCAACATCAATGATATTTTCTGGAGTACAATTCCAGCTATTTCATTGGAGAAGAGCGGCGTATTAGAAGCTGCTATGAAAGTGCTGTGGGATGAAAATAATATCTATGTAAAGGCAATCGTGACTGATCCATCGAAATTTGCTGGTGATAAGGTCGATTTGTTCGTGAAGAGCGGAAATGAAATTAAAAAGGTACAGGTTGAAAGAGGGGCAGCTAACGCTGTAGAAACGAATAAAGGTTATACAATTACTGCTGCTATTCCGTTAAGCGGAAGCGCAGTGGACAGCAAAGTATCTTTTGATATTCGCGTCACAGATTCTGGTTCAGATGACGGTACTGAGCATGGCAAGAATGGCAGTATCATTTCGTGGAGCGATCTTGGAAACAATCAAGATCAGAATAGCAGCGGTTATGGCGAGTTGACGCTTATCTCAGGAACAAAAGTATCAACTGCAAAATACGGCACGCCTATTCTCGACGGTGAAATGGATGCAATGTGGGCGAGCGCCAGCAAGCTTGCTACCCAAGTTAAAGTAGAAGGCGGCGAAGGATCTAAAGCTGAATTTTATACGATGTGGGACGATAAGCATCTTTATGTTTATGCTTTGGTAACCGACAAAAAATTGTCGGATGCGAGTCCAAACCCATGGGAACATGATTCCATTGAAGTTTTCGTAGACCAAAACAATGGAAAAACTAGCGCTTATGAGGGTGATGATGGTCAATATCGAATTAATTACAAAAATCTGCATACGGTAGGCGGTCATGCCTCTCATGACAACTACACTTCGGTGACGAAGACAGTTTATGGGACTGATAATATTGCTACGGGTTACATTGTAGAGGCTGCAATCAACTTGGATTTGATCACTCCAAGCAACGAGACGATCATTGGTTTTGATCTTCAGGTCAACAATGACGATAACGGCACGGGTAAAAGAGATAGCGTATGGATGTGGAACGATCCAACAGGAAAGTCTTATGAGAACACCTCACGATTCGGTGTGCTTGTATTAGCTGGCAAGCCTAATGGCGGCGGAGACCCTAATCCTGGCGGCAACGGCAACACAGGCAGCATTCCTGCTAATAAACCAGGGGAAATTAATGTTACTATAGATGCGAACGGCAATGCTAAGGCATCTATCAGTGCTGCCGATGTGAAAGCTGCTATTGCAGATGCTAAAGCCGGTTTGTTGAAATTCCAGGCTAAAGCTGTGGATAAGGCGAAGCAGGTCGCTTTCAATATTTCTGTTGAGCAAGTTCAAGCTGCGAAAACGGCAGGTATTAAAACCATCGAATTCAACGCTGGCCTTGCTACTGTTCAATTGCCGATTTCATTATTCGAAGCCACTGAATCGACAGGAAATATTGAACTCATTGTTAATAAAATCGCAGCCGAGACAATGTCTAGCGAGGTTCGTGAACAGATTGGAACGAATGCGGTTTATGATTTCAGCTTAATCATTGGCGGCAAGATGATAAGCCAGTTTGGAAATGGTCTGTCTGTAGATGTATCTGTGCCTTACGAGTTGAAGAATGGCGAAAATGCAAATCAAATCGTCATATTGTATATTTCTGAGGATGGGAAGCTTGAAGTGCTTGCGAATAGCAGATACGATGCTGTTACAGGTATAGCCAAGTTTATTACGACTCATTTTAGTAAATATGCTGCTGTTTCAATCGATGTAAGCTTTAAAGATATAACTTCTGTTACATGGGCGAAAGACAGTATTATCGGGCTTGCAGCTCGTGGCATCGTTACGGGTGCATCTTCACAAGCTTTTGAGCCTAATCGTTCAGTGACGAGAGCAGAGTTTATCCATATGCTTATTCAAACGCTAAACCTGAAGCAAGCAGGAGCGATCAGCACATTCCATGATGTGAAGGAAGGCGCTTGGTATTATAATTCAGTTGCTTCAGCTCAGCAATTAGGCATTGTTACAGGGTTGTCAGATGGGACATTCGGCATTAATGACAAAATAAGCCGTCAGGATATGGCAGCAATGGCATACAGAGCGTTGCAGAAAGCGGGCATTCCGTTAGAACAAGTGAACGATAAAGCCCAGTTCAACGATGCAGCAGCTATAGCTGAATATGCCAAAGAGGCTGTAGACATGCTGCAAGCAGCGGGTACAATTAACGGCATGGGCAATGGCAGCTTTGCACCAAATCAAACGGCAAGCCGTGCACAAGCAGCTGTCATTTTATATCAGTTGCTGCAAAAATCTACGAAATAACTTCTATGAATTTCTAATAGAAATGAGTTAAAAAAGAGCCGATAAGATGTTTGTTGGGATATGAGTGCTGGACCCATTCGAGGTTGGCCCATATACAACTCTTCTTAACGGCTCTTGGTTTATTTTCCAACTAGAACGAAAACGTTGCCATCAGGGGCTTCGAATACAGCGACATGTCCTGACTCCGTAGCAAAGGGTGTTCTAATCCATTGAATTTCTTCATTTTTGCTTAACTCGTTGTGTGCTTCACGGACATCTTCAACCAGAATTTCAACTTCAGTAAATTTGTTGTCAGGATGATTGCTAAGAACAAGTTCAGAGCTGTCCTTCATTGGAAATTTTAGACCGATGATTTTCCAAACAAACCCATCCTCTAATGCTCGTTCTATTTTCCAGCTTTCAGTTAGACCCATCGTAGTGTAAAAGGCAAGAGATTTCTCAATTTCGATCGTGTGAATGCAAACGCATTCTAGTTTCTTAAACATAAGGTGCAACTCCTTTGTTATTAATGAGAACATATGTTCTTTAAAGAATTCTACTATTTTCCATATTGAAAAGCAACCATAATCAGTATTATACTTTTTATGAATTGGGGGAATATAGGCATGCTTGAATTCTTGTATCACTACTATGATGAATCGACTGGTCCATTTCGCAATTTATCAGACTTAAATCCCGAGGAAGCAGATCGTGTTTTAAACGAAATCATAGTTCAAAATAAAGGCTTCGCCAGCAAACGGTCCACGGATTATTTGAAAATTCGACGGAGTCTCGAATTAAAAGCAAGAGATTTATTTATAGATAAAGGCGGCATGCCCATTCGGAAGTTTCCCCATTATATGACTCTCGGGAAATGTCCATGGCTCTTAGAATGGTATCCAGCAGGTAAAGTACTGCAAGTTCCAATGTCGAATTTCGAGTCAAATACGATTAGTTTTACTTATGGAGATTTGTTTCCGACGATGAGGTTCCAAGACGGAAAGCCTTATCGAGGTCAGGTCTATACTATGAACGAGATCTTTGAAGTAGTAAGAGAATTTGGATTGCCACAAGAATGGAATGYCAAGGGAGAAAGAGGACCAGAAAGATACATCGAAGTGCAAGTGTGGGATGATGAACCGTTGAACAAATGGAAGTTATAGTTCGAAAAATGCAGCGAGACTTGACACCGAGATACACTTCCTGTATAAATACTTCTAAGCATATGAGTTAGAAATAACAACATTAGCGATTGGGACAGTAGTCTAGGACCGATAGTTGCAGCGAGCCGGGTTAGTGGAAGCCGGTACGGATGTCTTAGATGAAGCGGGCCCATGAAATGGTTTGCCGAAACGAACGAAGTTACTTAGTAGGCAAATCCGGTCATTGACCGTTACGAAAATGAGGGGTCAAGCTRCTTATCAGGCTTGGCACTTAGAGTGGTACCACGGGATCTTTATGGCTCTCGTCTCTTATTTTAGAGACGGGGGCCTTTTTTATTTTGATAATAGGAGGAATTACAATGATTCATAAGCTGATTATTGGAGCAATTGAAGAAATAACACAAGGCATGCTGGAAGAGGGACGTACAGAGCGACCTGAAAATCTCAAAATTGCGGTCGAGCATCCCGTTAACTTAGCGCATGGCGATTATAGCAGCAATATTGCGATGCAGCTTGCTAGGCTTTTAAAACGTGCACCTTCATTGATTGCAGACGACTTCAAACAAAAGTTAATCAAGCATCCAAGTCTTTCCTCATCCATAAAAAAGATTGAAATTGCTTCACCCGGGTTTCTTAACTTTTATGTGAATTGGTCTTGGTGGGCAGTCAATGCAGATCAGCTATCTTCGCAGAAAACGACAGTTAACAAAAAAGTGCTTGTTGAGCATACATCTATCAATCCAAATAAATCAGCGCATATTGGTCATTTGCGTAATTCCTGCGTAGGCGATACGATTGCGCGAATGCTCAGAAGGACGGGTCATCAGGTTGAGGTGCACAACTACATTGATGATCTAGGCAACCAATTAGCGGATACGGTGGTAGGCATTCTTCAGACAAAGTCGGTGCTGCCTTACGAGCGTTTTGGGGATTTTTGCTGGGATACGTATTCAAGCATTAATCGAGCTTATAAAGAGCAGCCAGAATTGCTTGAACAACGTACCAAGGTTCTTGCAGAGCTGGAAGAAGGGCATTCGAATGTAGCATGGATGGGCTTGTTGGTAGCAGAAAGAATTGTACGCGAGCATGTCGAGGAAATGAAGCAGTTTGGCATCACGTATGATGTTCTGGTGTGGGAAAGCAATATTGTGCGTGAAGGCTTCTGGGCTCGCGCGTTTGAACTGCTGCAGTCAACGGGAATATTCCGCAAGGAAACAGAAGGGAAGCTGAAGGGCTGTTATGTGCTGAAGCATTCTGATGAAAACGGAGAACAAGAGGAACAATCGGATTTCCACGCAGATAAAGTGCTCGTTCGCTCAAACGGAATTTTGACTTATACGGCCAAGGATATTGCTTACCATCTGTGGAAGTTTGGATTGCTCGATAACGATTTCCGTTACCAGAAGTTTTCTGATGGTCTGTGGTCAACGCATACGAGTGGTGTAAGGAAAAAAATCGGTCATGCGGATATGGTCATAAATGTAATTGATCAGCGCCAAGAGTATCCGCAGGCTATGGTTAAACAAGCATTGCTCGCTTTGGGTTTTCAGGAGCAAGCAGAGCAGTTAAAGCATGTCAGTTATGGTGTTGTTGCATTAAGCCCTAATACCGCAAATGGTTTAGGTATCGATACGTCAGACGGCAAGCATGCGTATGCGATGTCAGGCAGGCAAGGAATCGGCATAAAAATAGCGGATTTCTTAGTAAGAATGGAACAAATCATAGACGCAAAAAGATCCCGTAAAGGCGGCTTGGCAAGCCGTACAATAGCAGCAGCATCGATTCGTTATTACTTGCTTCGTTTTCATTTGCAAACAGAGGTTGTGTTTGATCTTGATCAAGCAACCGAAATATCCGGCAATACAGGTGTTTATCTGATGTATACGTATGCTCGCTCCAGCAGTATTTTGAAGAGAGCAGGCGACACTGAGTTTAACCCACAAGCTCTAGCTGAGATTAGCGATCTTGAGAATCAAGAGCATTCATTGCTGAGACATTTAGCTTATTGGCCAGAAACGCTAGAAGCTGCCGCTTTGGAGCTGTCTCCTAATCAGCTTTGTACGTATGTATATGAGCTTTCCGCATTGTTTAACCATTTCTACGCAACATGTCCTATTTTGAAGGTTGAAGGCTCAGCGAAAAGCTTGCGTATTTGGCTCACCGAGCGTTATAAGCAAACGATGCAGGATGCACTTCACATACTGGGACTTCCTGCGCCAAATAGAATGTAAACAGATGTTCCAATCATGCAATTGGCTTGCCCGTCATATAGTTTAACGCAGAGGTACAGGCATTAACAGCGATGAACGAAGGGCGGTGCTGCAAATGGAGCAGGTACATGATAATCAGGTAGAGGATAGCGACCTTACGATAGATTTTGCGGTTCAGGGCATGAGCTGTTCAGCTTGTGCGGCAAGAATAGAGAAAGCCGTCAGCAAAATGGATGGTGTTCAATTGGCTGCCGTCAGCTTTCCGCTTCGCACCGCTTGGGTGCAGTTTAAGCCTGAGCGGCTCGGAGCGAAACAAATTGCTGAGCGTGTCAAGCAATTAGGTTTTGAAGCGATGCTTAATGAGACAGCTAAAGAAGGCTTGCACAAGGAGCATCGTATATTGAAGCTGCGACTCATTGCTTCAGCGGTACTTACGGTACCGTTATTAACTGGGATGATGCAGCATCTGCCGTTTTTAAGGCCGATGCTTGATTATTTGCCTGCTTGGCTCACTATTCCATGGCTGCAGCTCATACTTGCCACGATTATTCAATTCGCTATAGGCTTGCCTTTTTATTTCGGCGCATATCATGCGGTACGCGAGCGAAGCGCCAATATGGATGTGCTTGTTGTTATTGGAACGACAGCCGCCTATCTGTACAGCCATTATGTCGTATTTCAGAACGGCTTGTTTCGGCCGCTCTCAGAGGTGGCTGCTCATGCACCGCCATTGTATTTTGAAACTTCTGCTGTCGTAATCACAGCTGTCCTGCTGGGTAAATACATTGAAGTTTCCGCCTCGCTGCGGGCGCAGCGCGGATCAGACGGCTTCGGCAAGCTGCAAAGTCAGACGGCGGCGGTTGAACGGGCAGGTGAAGTGATACATATTCAGACCGAATTTGTTAGAGCGGACGATATTGTTATCGTACAGGCTGGAGAAACGATTCCGGTCGATGGCATTGTATGCGGCGGTCACTCCGCAACCAACGAATCATTGCTAACAGGCGAGAGTCTGCCGATTGCAAAGCGGGAAGGCGATCAAGTGTGGGCGGGAACTTGGAATGAAAGCTCGCAGCTTCGCATTCGTACGAAGGCGGCAGGCCATGATACGATGCTCAACCGCATACAGGAGCTTGTTCGTCAAGCACAACGCTCGAAATCAGCCATTCAGCGAAATGTAGATGCGGCTGCAAGCTGGTTTGTTCCTGTTATGCTTCTCTTCGCCGTAGCAACGGTTTTCATGTGGGGATTATTTCTTGAGCCGGGCAATTGGAGCCGAGCATTCATCTGCGGCATTGCTGTTTTATTAGCAGCCTGTCCATGCGCGCTTGGTCTAGCCGCACCGATCTCACTTGTCATCGCAGCCAGCAGACTTGCGAAACAAGGCATTATTACGAAGGAAGCGGGTGCGCTAGAACGTTTGGCAAGTATTCAAACGATCATTTTTGATAAAACAGGAACATTAACGGAAGGCAAGCCTCATATAAGTGCTTCACTAGCTATTAAAGGAAGCCGTAATGCTTTGCTGAGATTGGCGGCAGCTGCTGAAGCGGACTCCACACATCCGCTTTCAAGAGCAATTGAGAAGGAGGCGGTCAGACTAGGGCTGATTATTCCGGCTTCCAGTCATCATGTCTTCACGCCAGGCGGAGGCGTTGAAGCGATAATTGAAAAGCAGCGCTTCGCTATCGGAAACGCTCGGTTTGCAGCAGAACGCCAATGGGCTTTGAGCGTCGATATCATTGCATTCGCAAGGCAGCGTGAGGATTTGGGTGAAACCGTGCTATATGCAGCAATAGACGATGAGATTGCTGGTGCAATGGCATTTAGCGATAAGATAAAGGAAAATGCGAGAGAGACAGTGAAAGAGCTTAAAAATTTAGGGGTTTCCGCTGTTCTAGCGACAGGTGATCACAAGGCGCCGGCATTTGCTGCTGCAAAAGCGGTTGGGATTACAAGCATACATGCTTCCATGCTTCCCGAGGGCAAACTGGCACTGGTGGAGCAGTTAAAGCGTCGCGGTAAACGAATCGCTATGGCAGGGGATGGATGGAATGATGCACCTGCACTAGCTGCTGCTGATGTTGGCTTAGCGATGGGTGAAGGAACCGATGCAGCTCTTAGCGCTGGCCATATGACATTGCTGTTCTCTCGTTTGCATGCCATTCCAGAAGCGATTCGAATTAGCCGATTAACGATTCGAAATGTGCGTCAAAATCTAACCTTTGCTTTCCTATACAATGTTATCGTCATCCCTTTTGCTGCTTTTGGTTTGCTTGAGCCTTGGATGGCTGGAACGGCGATGGCGCTTAGCTCTGTTTCTGTTGTAAGCAATGCGCTTCGGCTTTCTGGTCAGTTGCAAAGCAAGAGCCGGGTTGGTGCAAGCAGATGACGCTGACTTGGCAGCTGATTGGATTCATTATTTTAACAGGCTTATTCAGCGCACCTCATTGTATCGGTATGTGCGGGGGGATTGTATCAACCGTCTCATTAAATTCCTCAGCGCCAGTCAAAAAATCAATGCTTCTATATAATACAGGCCGCATTCTCTCTTATTCCTTATTAGGGGCTGTAATGGGAACAGTAGGTTCTTTTGTGGATGTCGCAGGTAAATTTGCAGGGGTTCAAGGATTGGCGTCCATTATTGGCGGCTGTTTCTTGCTGCTCTGGCTTTGGCGGAGATTTCAGCTGCCGCTCATGAACCGATTGTCTAGCTTTCTGCACAAAAGATTAGTAGGCGGTGCTTCTCGCTCTGCTAAGCAGGAAACGTTCCATTTGCTCGCAACTGGAATAGCCTTTGGATTTTTGCCATGCGGCTTAACTTATGCGATGCAAATGACGGCAGCCTCCACTGGCTCAGGACTTGAAGGAGCGGCTGTCATGGCCTTGTTTGGGCTATCGACTTTCCCTGCTTTAGCGGCTGCCGCGTCGATCGCTGCTTTTGCTAATAAGAAATGGCGGCGATTTATGCGTAAAGCAAGTGTAGTCACGGCGATTGCTGTGGGAGTCATCTCGATTTTGCGCGGGCTTGCGGTGAATGGTGTCATTCCGTCGATTAATCCATGGCTTTGGTAATTTGCTAATGAACCGCTCGCAGTAATCTGTCGATGGTATACGTTTGATCAACCGTCTTGAGTGTTAGAGTCGCTTTCCATGTGCCAGCCATCAGTGGTACGCCTTCGCCCGTATATGTTCCAGGATCAGCTTCCGTCATTTTAAACTCGTAATCGCCGCAAACCATATCCATCATCTCAAGCTTGACTGATAGCTCAGCTCCTTGTAATGGGGCGCCTGAGAGATCAGTAAGCTCGATTTTAAATAAGTTGTTGTGAAGCACCTTCGCTGGATAACCATCGATGGACCATTTAGCTTCGCCTTTGTCGAATACATGTTCAGTCATAGGCGGCGATAATTCTTCGCCTTTACGGAGCCAAGTAAAAACTATGCCAACGACAATTGCCACAACCAGTAAAATGATAGTGAATTTTAGCGTATTATAATTTGGTTTGTGTTCTGCTTTCATATTTAGGAAATAACCTCCTTTATGAGTTGCAAATTCTTTTGTTAGATTTCATAAAAAGAATGAGTGTTTGAACCGGATGTAGTATCTGTTTATGGAACGAGTGGATAGAAGAAAGTAAAAGCATAGCACGGGCGAAGAAGTCACAAGGAGAGGTAACGGACATCAGATACGCTATTGTGCTCATTTTCGCTGTTTTCGCAACCGTAACGGACATAGAAGCCCTTATTTTGCTCTAAGAGCTAGTTTTTAGTTCCCGTTTGCCTAAATAGCGGATCCTATGTCCGTTAGACTCAAATATGAGCCCAATTCTAGAAAATAGCGGAATGTATGTCCGTTAGGAGGTCTGAAGTGACTATTGCGAAAAGCTAACGGACCTCAGATACGTTATTGTGCTCATTTTTGCTATTTTCGCAACCGTAATGGACATAGAAGCCCTTATTTGGCTTTAAGAGTTAGTTTTAGGTCCCATTTGCCCAAATAGCGGATCCTATGTCCGTTAGATTCAAATATGAGCCCGATTGTTGAAAATAGCGTAATGTATGTCCGTTAGAGGTTTGAAGTGACTATTGCGAAAAGCTAACGGACATCAGATACGCTATTACGCTCATTTTGGCTGTATACGCAACCGTAAAGGACATAGAAGCCCCCTTATTTGGCTCCACCAGTTAGTTTTTAGCAGCCGTAAGCCCAAATAGCGGAGGATTCTATGTCCGTTAGCTTCAAATATGAGCCGGACTCTTGAAAATTACATCTTGCTGCTCAGTTCAGGCCAAGGCTAAACGCACTCATCATGGTTAAAAAAACGCGCGCTAAGAAATAGACCCATTACGTTACCTATGCGGCAAATGAGTGAAGCAGAACGTTGATAATTAGGATGAGTATGGCATGGATGTCATTAGACAAATAGAACAAGACGTTGTATAGTAACAACGGATCATTTTATAGATGATGGACGGGGATAGATGCACCATATCTTCACCTGCATGATCCGATATTGTTGGAGAAGCTGTTCGCTTAGCCTAATTAGAAAAAGCGTATACTAGCATTTCTGACTTAAGGTCGGGGATGCTATTTTTAATACGATATATGACGCAGGAGGAGTAAGGAAAATGAAAAGGTTACATAAAAGTACAATGAAAACGCTAGTAGGTTTGCTGCTCGTGATGATGCTCGTATTCACAGGAGCATGCGGTGCAAATAAGGACACAGTTAACGAGCCGGGAAAAACAACGAACAATGCTGGTCAAGCTGCAACTAACGAGCCATCCAAGGCGAATGAATCGACCGTTTATCCACTAACTTTAAAGGATGATACAGGTACGGAAATTACGTTTGAGCAAGAGCCAACTAAAATTGTCTCGCTTGCTCCTAGTGAAACCGAAGCTATTTATGCAATCGGCTCAGGTGACCGTGTGGTAGGTGTTGATGAGTCAAGCAACTATCCTGAGGAGGCGGCAAGCAAGGCAAAGGTTGGCGATATGACGACGAATATTGAAGCTGTTGCAGCTCTCAATCCGGATCTCGTGCTGGCGTCTTCTTCAATGAATGGAGAGGCAATCACGAAGCTCAGAGAACTGAAAATTCCGGTCTATGCGACAGACCCTCTCACGTATGATGCAGTTATTGCCAAAATCGAAAATTTAGGTCATATTATGAATAAACAATCCGAAGCGGCTGAGGTTGCAGGCCACATGCTTTCGGTGAAGCAACAAGTTTCGGATGCAGTTAAGAATGCAGTGAAAAAGAAAGTGTATTTAGAATTTTCCCCAGGCTGGACCGTTGGATCTGGCACATTCCTTGACGAATTGCTGGCACTGGCTGGCGGCGAGAATGTTGCTGGAGCTGCTCCAGGCTGGTATGAGGTGAGTGCAGAGTCGATTGTTACTCAGAATCCCGAGCTCATTATATACCCTGCATTGAAGGAGGAGCCGAATCCGATTGTTGTTGGCATTGAGAGCCGTCCAGGCTGGAATGTCATTGATGCGGTGAAAAATAAGCAAATGCATGCAGTAACGGAGGATCCGCTTGTTCGTGTAGGGCCGAGACTTGCAGATGGTTTGCTGGAGCTTGCGAAAGTGATTCACCCGGATCTCGTAAAATAATGATGACCTATAAATTAGTTTGGTATGGAGGAGCAGCTATGCTCCTTCTTGCTGTTTCTATCGTTGTAAGTTTGTCGATTGGCTCGGCTGGTATTTCCATTCGAGATGTTTGGGGTATTTTGCTTCATCAGCTGCCTTGGCTTGCCGATAACTCAGTCCCTTATACACCTGCCGAAATAGCGATCGTCACGCAAGTACGTCTATCGCGTATTTTGCTTGCCGTCCTCGTTGGAGCTTGTCTCGCACTTGCTGGCACGGGCTTTCAAGGGGTTCTTCGAAACCCGCTGGCTGATCCCTATACTCTAGGAGTGTCTTCGGGGAGCTCAGTTGGTGCATCATTCATTATTTTATTTGGCTTGCAGTCAGCGATTGGCATGTGGACGATACCGCTAGTTGCCTTTGCTACAGGAACCTTGACGCTGCTTGGTGTTTTTTGGTTGTCTCGCAACAAGGGTGTTATACATATTGAAACGCTAATTTTATCTGGGGTTATCATCCAGTCTTTTTTAGGCGCTTTTGTATCCTTCATGGTGTCCGTCTCAGAGGGCGTCGTGAATCAAATTTTGTTCTGGTTAATGGGGTCGCTTGCGATGAGAAGCTGGGAACATGTATATATGCTTATTCCTTTTCTCGCGGTAGGCTTTCCACTTCTGCTTGCATATGGGCAATCTCTCAATTTATTTGTACTGGGGGAACGCCATGCAGCGCATCTTGGCATCCGTGTCGAGAGAACGAAGCTGATCGTCTTAATCAGCTCTACCTTGCTGACGGCAGCAGCAGTCTCTGTTTCTGGTGTAATTGGTTTTGTTGGACTCGTGGTTCCACATCTCATTCGTTTGCTCGTTGGCCCCGACTATCGATTAATTACCCCTTTATCGGCTATCGGTGGAGGCATATTTATTTTATGGGCTGATACGCTTGCGCGCATGGCGCTGACGCCTAAGGAAATACCGCTTGGCGTTGTTACGGCTCTGCTTGGTGCGCCATTTTTTGCGTATTTGCTGCATCGGCGGAAGCTGAAGCAAGGAGGGGCGTTATGATTGAGGTGCGCAGCATCGTTCAGACGGTGCAAGGGAGGACTGTGCTCAATAAGCTTTCCTGCTCATTTCAAAAAGGGCGGATGTACGGTGTTATTGGACCTAATGGTGTTGGCAAATCAACGCTGCTGCATGTATTGTCAGGCGTTGAACAGCCGGTGCAAGGTGAAGTTTTATTCGAGGGGCAGAGCATCTCGGCATATCCAAGAAAGCAAATCGCACAAAGGATGGCGGTTTTGCAGCAAAGCGGTTTGCCTCAGGTAGGATTCTCTGTGCGTGAGGTTGTTAGCATGGGAAGATACCCTTTCCAAAACTGGCTTGGCAGCGATAAACATGATTCAGAGGAAATTATTGATAAAGCGATAATGACCATGGGACTCGAAGAGCTATCGCATCGCAAAATGGATCAACTAAGCGGCGGTGAACGTCAACGTGTTGCATTGGCAAAGGTTATGGCGCAGGAGCCATCTATTATATTATTGGACGAGCCGACGACTTATTTGGACATTGGTTACCAAATTCAGCTTTTGGATACGGTACGTGCTTGGCAGCGTGATCGTGAACTGACCGTTATTGCCGTCTTGCATGATCTTAATTTGGCTTCGCTTTATTGCGATGAGCTTGTCGTTCTTCATGAAGGCAAAGTTGCAGCAGCTGGAACACCCAGGGCGGTCATAACTGCAGATCTTATTAAGCAGGTTTATCAGGCGGATACAACTGTGATCGCCCATCCTGTTACGGGTGCTCCGCAAATATTGCTCCAACCGAATATGAAAATATAAAAGCTTATAATACGCTTGAAGGAGTTATGAAATTGAAACATGCATTGGAAACTCAGCTTGCAGAGACGATCAAACAAATCAAACCATTTAATGAAGAGGCAGCAGAATTAGCTGTGAAGCATTCTGATTCATTGACGAAACCGCCAGGCAGCCTCGGCAAGCTAGAGACAATCGCCAGGCAGCTTGCCGGTATTACAGGCGAGCTGTGGCCGGATTTGTCACATAAAGCCGTTATTGTCATGGCGGGTGATCATGGTGTATGCGATGAAGGAGTCAGTGCGTTTCCACAAGCGGTGACACCACAAATGGTGCTAAACTTTCTCAGCGGAGGAGCAGCTGTCAATGTGCTGGCAAGACAAGCTGGCGCAGATGTTGTTTGTGTGGATATTGGTGTAAATGCGGATTTGGAGCATGAGCAGCTAGTAAGCCGTAAAGTGGTGCGGGGAACAGCCAATATGGCCAAGCAGCCAGCGATGATTCGCGAAGAAGCCATCCAAGCTATTATTGTTGGCATTGAAGTGGTTAACGAGCAGGTGCAGCGCGGCTGCCGCTTGTTTGCAACAGGCGAAATGGGTATTGGCAATACGACAGCCAGTGCAGCGTTAACGACCGTATTGACAGGCCTATCTCCTGAGGAATCAGTTGGCCGAGGAACTGGCATAAATGATGAAAGCTGGGCAAATAAAGTGCAGGTAGTCAAACGCGCAATTGCTGTCAACGAGTTGGACCGCGCTAGTGTCGATCCAATCGATGTGCTGGCTAAGGTTGGCGGTGCAGAAATCGCAGGGCTTGTTGGCGTTATTATCGGAGCTGCAGCAAACGGCTGCCCAGTCGTCATCGACGGTTATATTTCATCTGCTGCGGCGCTTGTCGCATCGCGGATAGCGGAGCAGACGCTTCCCTTTATGATTGCTTCCCACCTCTCTCAAGAGCAAGGCCATTTGAAGCTGCTTGAATCGATAGGTTTGCTTCCCATGATGCAGCTGGAGATGCGGCTTGGCGAAGGCACTGGTGCTGTATTATGTTTTCATTTTATAGACGCTGCGCTCCATCTCATGAATGAAATGGCAACATTTGAGAGTGCAGGCGTATCCAAAGGTTAGGTGAGCGTGAATGGCAATTCTAGTAACGGGCGGAGCAAGAAGCGGGAAGAGCGGATTTGCCGAGCAGTATGCGATGAGGGTTGCAGCCCGTGGATTTTATATTGCGACCTGTCAGCCGTATGATACGGAGATGCGCGAGCGAATAGGAAAACATCGCAAGGATCGTGAAGATGCAGGCTTCCGCTGGCAGACCATCGAAGATCCGCATGAAGCAGCAAATGAGCTTTACAGATTGAAAGAGCAAATCGATAAAGAAATTTCAAACGGACAGCAGCCTGCTGTCGTATTGCTCGATTGCTTAACGTTATGGCTGACGAATTGGCTTATGCGAATAGAACAAGAATCGTATGAAGATACGAGGCTGAAAATGGAGCAGCAGAAACTTCTCGAAGCTATTAACAACTATCCATATCCATTAATCATTGTAACCAATGAGGTAGGAGATGGCATTGTTCCGGCATATCCTCTAGGCAGGCTTTTTCGAGACGAGGCGGGGAGGTTCAACCAACAGATTGCTGCGATATGCGAGCGGGTTTTTCTCGTCACCGCAGGCATTCCAGTTGAATTGAAATCGCAAGCTTTTAACTGGGATCAATTATGATGATTTATTCAATAAAGGAGCTCCTGCTCCTCGCAGCAGCAGCCATTGCAATAGATTGGATCGTTGGTGATCCGAAATGGCCAACTCATCCCGTCATCTGGATAGGTAGGCTCATTCGACTGCTGGAACGTTTGCTTGCTCCAGAACGATTGAAGGAACATCCGGCTGCTGTAAGAGTTTTAGGTGTAGTGTTGACCGTTGTCACACTCGTTGTGAGCTGCGGCGCAATGTGGTTCATTATTTGGGCGGCAGATGCTATACATACTTGGCTAGGCTATGCGGTGAGCGCATGGTTTATTTCTACAACACTAGCGGTGAAGGGCTTAAAGGAAGCAGCCATGCTCGTTTATCATCCATTAGTGGAAGGCAGATTAGATGAAGCACGTAAATATGTTGGTTATATCGTAGGCCGAGATACTGCAAAGCTGGATGAGCGGGAGGCATCGCGCGCTGCAATTGAGACGGTTGCTGAAAATACGGTAGATGCGCTCGTGTCACCGTTGTTGTTCGCTTTAATTGGAGGCGCACCGCTTGCAATGCTCTACCGTGCAACGAATACGCTGGATTCCATGGTCGGATATCGCAATGAAAAATATAAGTATTTTGGCTGGTGCTCGGCACGGACGGATGATGTGTTAAATTATATCCCTGCAAGAATAACTGGCGTTTTGCTTACGCTGTCTTCGCTGTTTGATCAGAGAATGAAGGCGAAGCAGGCGTGGCTTGCCATTCGCACGTTTGCTCATTTTCATCCTAGTCCAAATAGCGGCATACCGGAATCAGCGGTTGCAGGGGCGCTAGGCATTGAGCTTGGCGGTATGAATTCGTATTTTGGCGTAATCAGTGAACGAGCAAGGATGGGATGGCCAACTCGCCAACTGGAACCAAACGATATTGTACTAAGCGTGCGGTTACTGTACAGCGTTAGTTTTATATTATTTGCGGGGGTGATCGCCGTATGGTTCGTCGTGAATTAAAGCTGCATTTCCAAGCACTTATTGCTGCTTTTCAATTTCTAACTCGTTTTCCAGTTCCCATCACGGTTCCTTTCCAAGGATCTGTTCTCTCGCGAAGTGTCGTATATTTCCCTGTAGCTGGTGCGTTTATCGGTATCTGTCTCCTTGCATGTACGTGGCTGCTAGCATTATTTGTCCCTGCTTGGCCATGTGCTGTACTGATTCTTGCGATATGGACTGCATTAAGCGGGGGCCTGCATTTGGACGGTTGGATGGATACTGCAGACGGCGTGCTGAGTCACCGCTCTCGCGAGCGTATGCTAGAGATTATGAAGGATAGCCGAGTAGGAGCGATGGGCGTCATTGCCGCAGTATTGCTCCTTCTTCTCAAAGCATCGTTATTAGCAGAACTGCTGAATGGTGGCCATTTTGAGCAATATGGACCACTGCTTATCATCGCGCCGATTTGGAGCCGTGCTTGGATGAGTGCAGCTATTGCAGGGTGGCCGAATGCCCGTCAGGGTGACGGGATTGCTGTTTTATTTAATGAGGTCAAATGGCCGCAGGCGACTGCTTCTTTTGTGATGGCAGCCATTCTTTCTGTCCTTACTTTTTGGATCGCCGGCACCGGTACAAACGTAGCATTAATAATGCTGCTTATTATCGTCATCTTAACGATTTGCTGTGGTGGTTTTATAGCAGCATGGTTAAATCGGAAGCTTGGCGGATTAACTGGGGATACATATGGTGCGATGAACGAAGCGATTGAAGCGTTATTGCTGCTTGCGGCGGTCATCTGGTTATATGCGCAATAGAAAAGGAGTTGTTTTTGTAAAATGTTAGAAAGATATGGTCATGGCGGCGATTTGCGGACCGCGGAAGAAGCGTTCGATATACCTGCGCATAAATTTGTTGATTTCAGCTCGAATATGAATCCGCTAGGAGCGCCGTTAAGCGTTAAACAAGCGCTTCTTACCTATGCAGATATGATAGAGCAATATCCTGATCCAGCCGTTCGCGGCCTAAGAAAGAAGCTTGCTGAACTACATAATATTGATGCTCAATCCATCGTAGTAGGAAATGGAGCGGCAGAACTAATCGATCTTATCGTCCGTACGCTGCAACCAAAGTTAACGACGCTTGCCATTCCGTGCTTTGATGAATATGGCGATGCCATTCGGAAAATTGGCGGAGCTGTGTATGAAATTAAATTATCATCTCACATGCAATTTAAGCTTAGCTTGGATTCCGAGCATTTATGCGAAGCGGCCGCAACAGGATCATTAGTTATGCTCGGTTCGCCAAACAATCCAACGGGTCAGCTCGTAGATCCAGAGCTAATTCGAGCACTCTTAAGTAAAGGAGCCTACGTCGTAGTTGACGAGGCGTTTATGGATTTTGTGCCTGATGAAGCACGGTACAGCCTTGTTCAAGAAGCAACTAAGCATGAACGGTTGTTCGTCATCCGCTCAATGACAAAATTTTATGCGATACCCGGCATTCGACTTGGATATATCGTTGGCATGCCTAGAACGATAAGCGGTTTGCGACGCTTGCAAATACCATGGAGCGTTAATTCTTTAGCGCAGTTGATTGGGGAAACGGTGCTGGATGAGAAGGATTATGCAGAGCGTACACTTGCTTGGTTAGAGCAGGAAAGACCTTGGCTCATGTCTGAGCTTGAGGCGATCGGCTTTGAAGTTAACCCAAGTGCGGCCAATTATTTGCTCATTCGGATTCCGAGCGATGCGGGTCTCAGTGCCAGCATGCTTCAGCTTGAGATGGGCAAGCAGGGGGTGCTTATTCGCGATGCATCGAGATTTGCAGGGCTTGATCATACGTATATCCGGGTTGCCATTAAACTTCGGCAGCAAAATGAACAGCTGATCGCTGCTTTTAAGCATTGCTTGAAATGGAATGAAAACCAAATCGGATAAGGAAATTTGAACGAATTGCAAAGTTCCTATCCATTCCAAATTAAACTCATGCATAAGCTTCTGTGACAGCCAAAGGAGGGAAAGCATTGACACAGCCCTTTCGCAAAGACCAGCATTATTATCAATCACAGCTGTGGTGCGGCGTAAGCTTACAGCTCCTTGAGGACCGCATTGAAGCAAGCAGCAATGTTCCTTTGTATGCGCTAAGCAGCGCGATTCATCCGGGCGGCTTTTCTTATACCAATCGTATTGTTAATTGGAAAGTTCCGCTTACTTATCAATGTGAAGATCCTGTTCTCGACATCATTAATCAATGTACGGAATGGGGCTGCGAACCAGAAGCTACTGTAGGATTATTAACAGCAGCGAAGCTGACACATGCATCAATCACTGAAATGGAAGGCGATCGGTTTAAGCTTATCTGCTGTACGACGGTAGGCACACGAAATGCAGCAAGATCTGGTATGCCGCGAAGTACCTTCTCTGCTTATTCTCCAGGAACGATCAATATTGTTATTTTAATCGATGGTCAAATGACTGAATCAGCTATGGTGAATGCGGTCATAACAGCAACTGAAGCAAAAACAGCAGCATTACAGCATTTAGGCATCGTTGAGATGGAAACAGGACAATCAGCTACGGGGACGACAACGGATGCCATTGTCGTAGCGGTTAGTCAAGCAGCAAGCTGGAATGCGGTTCATGCGTATGCTGGTGCAGCTACGACAATTGGGTGCGCGATTGGAGAAGCGGTCTATGAGACTGTACTAGAAGCAACACGAACGCAGCATGATGACTAAGGATTAACGACCTTCGCCATAATTTCTATAAGGAGGTATGCGAATTGGAATTTTGGATACGAAAAGCGACGATCGATGATCTTAAGCTTCTCTCTCAAATGAACAAAGAGCTTATCGAGGATGAAGGCAGCCGTAATCCAATGACTCTCGCGCAGCTTGAAGAGAGATTTCTTGGGTGGCTGTCAAGCGATTGGGAGATTTCATTGTTTGAGAAGGATTCTGCTATTTTAGGTTATGCGGTATATCAAATCAGGGAAGATGATTTTTATCCAGAGGAGTCAAATGTTAATCTCAGACAGTACTACATCGCTCGACTGCATCGGAGCCATGGTTATGGAAGCGCAGTATTAAAACAATTAGTCCGCGACTCATTTCCTAGCGGTGCCAAAGTAACGATTGATGTGTTGGCCTCCAATCCGCGAGGGCAACAATTTTGGACGAATTGTGGTTTTGAACCCTATTATACGAACATGCAGCTTAAACAATGAAACAGCGTACATGCAAGGCGCCAATTAGAGGGAATGCTCATTGATAAATATAAAAGAAGCAGCGGAATAAAATAGCGGAGTTACATTACAGCGATTGTGAAATCGTGTAAAATGATAAAGTTGAACAATCGGTCATAAGATCGATCGTGTGCCGCTTAGAACGGAGGAACATCCTTTGATTAAAATAGTAGGTTATACAAAACAAAAGCAATGGTTAACTGATTTAACGATAGAAGATCTAAACTCGCCTGAGCTTGACTGGTATTGGGTCGACTTTAGTAACCCGAAGGAAGAGGAGTGCAGACTACTCGATACCTTTTTTCATTTTCATCCGCTCGCTATTGAGGATTGCTACCATTTGCTTCAGCGGCCGAAAGTAGATCATTACGACGATATTCATTTTTTTGTGCTGCACGAAATTGAGCGTAAGACGTTGACCGTAAATGAAATCAATATGTTCATCGGTCCATCGTTTATTGTTACGTTTCATTATGAGCGATCACCAGAGATTGAGGAAGCTCAAACTAAGCTATTATCGAGCACGAAGATCGGCGACAAAGGCCAGCTATATGCGGCATATCTCGTAATAGACAAGCTGGTTGATCAATATTTTCCTGCGGTTCATGAGCTGGAAGACCAGCTTCTTGACATGGAAATCGGAAGCGGCGACGAACAAAGTCAAACGGCTATGAGCGATATATTCAACATACGTTCTAGGCTGCTGCGTTTGCGCAAAACGATTGTCCCCATGCGTGATTTATTGTATCGTATAACGAATTCCGATCGCATTGACGGGCTGAAGCCTTATATGGCCTTTTATCATGATATTTATGATCATTTGCTCAAATTGACTGAAATGATGGATTCAAGTCGAGAGATGACGGCAGATCTTCGTGACAGCTTCATTTCCTTTAACTCCAATCGGATGAACTCCATTATGAAAACTCTTACCGTTATCACGACGATCTTCATGCCGCTCACTTTTTTAGCAGGCATTTATGGCATGAACTTTCAAAATATGCCTGAGCTGGAGTGGACGTGGGGTTATTTTGCTGTCATAACGATTATGCTCGTCATCGGGCTTGGCATGTATGCTTGGTTCCGAAGCAAAGGTTGGTTTAAATGAAAGTTAAGGAGCTTGGAGAGCAATGGAAATGAAAGAACCTGCTCGGATGAGCAAAAAGCGGCTGTTCACCATAGTCGGCATTATGGCAGGCATTATGCTTGTACTCGTCGTGATGCTTTATTTAATGATTATTTCACTCGGAAATCGCAATGCGGTTAATCTCTCAAAGTCTGAGCAAGCATTGCATTACTCCTATTTTTCAAAGACTTCAACTAGTGGGGTAAAGCTGCACGTACTGCAAACAAAGCCCGCATATGTCACGCTTGAAACGATCAATACAAATGTTACCCTTACCGGGAAGGTCGGCATTAACGGCGGATTTTTTTACGGCAACCAGCTGTTAAGCATCGGAGTCGTGAATAGCATTCCGGTTAATAAGGAAATTGGCAATTTCGGAACGGGAAGCGAAAACGTAAAATATGCGCGTGGCACACTCGTTTGGGACGGCGCTTCTGATTCATTAAGCGTTCAAGTTGCAAGCCAAGCGTCCGAGATAAAAGTGAAGGATCACACACGTTTCTGGGCACAAGGCGGTATTAGCATGAGCTTAGGCGATGATGCACATTGGATTGAGCAGTCGGTTAAGGAAAATGCGCCGTTCCCAGATGACAATCGCTTGCGATCGGCAGCGGTGTACGATCAAGCAGGGGCGTTATATTTAATTGTTAGTGAAACGAAAAACTCGCTTGCTGTATTTAGAGAAGCGATTATATCAAGCGTTGGCGATGGAAAGCTGGTTGACGGCATATTTCTAGATGGTGACGGGTCGTCCCAGCTTTTTGGCAGCAAGGCATCGTTGCCTGGAGATAACAGACCGGTTGTACAAATGATCCGGATCGTAAAATGAGTTGAGATAAGATAAGGAGCAATCAGCATGAATCAACAGCAATTGCCGATTGATCAGGTATTGCCGGAACTGCTATTGGCTCTCCAAAGCGGTGTGAATGCGGTGCTGATCGCAGAGCCGGGAGCAGGAAAGACGACACGTGTTCCGCTTTCGCTGCTTGATCAGCCATGGCTGGGAAGCAAAAAAATAATAATGCTTGAGCCACGAAGACTCGCCGCACGTTCAGCCGCTCAGTTTATGGCAAAATCGATTGGCGAGAAGGCTGGTGAAACGGTTGGTTATCGGGTGAGATTAGATTCTCGGGTTAGTTCGCTTACACGCATTGAAGTGGTGACGGAAGGTGTATTAACGCGCATGCTGCAGGAGGACCCCGCACTCGAGCAGGTTGGGGCAATCTTGTTCGATGAATTCCATGAACGGCACTTGCATGGCGATCTTGGCTTAACGCTTTGCTTGCAATCACAGCAATTGCTAAGAGATGATTTACGTCTCGTTATTATGTCAGCGACGCTGGATGCAGAGCCGATTGCCGAGCTGCTTGAGGGTGCACCAATTATTAGCAGTGAAGGCCGGGTTTTCCCTGTTGAGACACAGTACATGAAAGCAAAGCTTACGGGACCTATAGAGCCCCACATGGCACGAACGATTATGGAAGCGCTCCTTTCGTTTGATGGAGATGTATTAGCGTTTTTGCCAGGTGTTGCAGAGATACGCCGCACAGCCAGATGGTTAATGGAGAGCGGCGTATCTTCATTTGCTCGAGTAGAGGAGCTGCATGGCAGCTTGCCGCTCGAGAAACAAGATGCGGCTGTTGCTCCATGTACTGATGGCGAACGCAAGGTTGTGCTTGCGACTTCCATTGCAGAATCAAGTCTGACCGTTGAAGGAGTTAAGGTTGTGGTAGACAGCGGCTTAATGCGAGTTCCCCGGTTTTCTCCAAGAACAGGCATGACTCGGCTGGAAACATTGCCTGTTTCGATCGCTTCCGCGGATCAGCGCCGAGGGAGAGCTGGACGGTTGGCTAAAGGTGCTTGTTATCGGTTATGGACAGAGCAAGAGCAAGTTTATTTGCCGAAACAGAGTACACCCGAGCTGCTTGAGGCAGATCTTGCTTCCCTAGCCCTTGAGCTAGCCATTTGGGGAATAAAAGATCCGCTGGAGCTTAATTGGTTGACGCCGCCGCCTGCAGCTGCTTATGAGCAAGCGGTTGCTTTGCTGAAAGAGCTAAACGCAATAGACGGTGACAGTAAACCAACAGCCGCGGGAGTGAAAATGGCACAGTTTGGTTTGCATCCGCGGCTCGGTGCCATGATTTTGCAGGCTTCAGAGCTAGGTTCTGCAAGACTCGCATGTGATGCAGCAGCTTTGCTAAGCGAACGTGATTTACTTCCACAGGAGCGCAATGTAGATGTGCAGCTACGGTTGGATTTGTTATATCAGCTGTCCGGAAAAGATGGCAAACTGCTGATGGGCGGCAGCTCCGAGCATCCCAGCAGAGGCGCAGTACGCCGAATTATCGCGCAAGCGGATCAATGGGAGCGGAAATTGTCAGCGCAAACCGCTGCCGAGACAGCTTTTGAAAAAACAGCTCAGCACAAGTCGCCTATTCCAATTGGCATTTTACTGGCATTTGCGTATCCGGACCGAATCGCTCAAAGGCGCAGCGATGGCCGATATTTATTAGCTAACGGCAGAGGAGCTGTACTGCCTGAACTTCAGCCGCTATCGCGTTCAGCTTATCTTGCTGCTTGCGAGCTCGATGATACAGGCTCCGAAAGCCGGATACGGTTAGCGGCTGAACTTCATCTAAGCGATATCGAGCATTATCTAAGTGGCTATATAACAGCTGAAGAGGTCGTAGAGTGGGATGCTGCTGCACAAGCTGTTCGTGCTAGAAAGCGATTGCGACTTGGCAGTATTGTGATGAAAGAAACCATTCTTCAGAAACCGGATGAACAACTTGTAGCGGATGCTTTGATTACTGCGATTCAGGAAATTGGATTTGTAATGCTGCCAATGAGCAAGCAAGCGCAGCAGCTGAAAGCAAGGATGAGGCTCATGGCGCTGGCTGGCGATGATTGGCCCGATGCTTCCGATGAAGCGCTGCTCGGCACGCTCGAAGAGTGGCTGAAGCCGCATCTATTTGGGATGAAGAGCCGTGCTGATTTACAGAAGCTCTCCATGCTTCAGCTGCTTGAAGGCAAGCTTAGCTGGAAGCAAAAACAGGAGCTTGATGAGCAGGTTCCTACCCATATCGTTGTGCCTAGCGGTTCTCGCATACCGATAGACTACAGTGATCCGGAGTCGCCTGTGCTCGCTGTAAGGTTACAAGAGCTATTCGGCCTTACGGATACACCACGACTAGCAAGGGGCAGGTTGCCGGTTACACTGCATCTTTTATCCCCTTCGCAGCGACCGGTTCAAGTCACGCGTGATTTGCGCAGCTTTTGGGAGAATACGTATTTCGAGGTAAAGAAGGATTTGAAAGGACGTTATCCGAAGCATTATTGGCCGGATGATCCTTACACAGCGATGCCGACGAATCGAGCGAAGCCGAGAAACACATAAGGGACTCAGCTGTTTCTGCCTAAGCACGAGAAATCTCCCTATTCTGAGAGGATGTGTGCCAAAGCAATGATCATTTATTTAGTCATACTATATTTGCTGTTTATAAATATTTACACGTTTGCGCTTATGGGCTTTGATAAGAAAAGCGCTAAGAAGCAGCGCAGGCGTGTTCCCGAGAAACGATTGTTTTTGCTGAGTGCCATTGGCGGTGCAGGCGGAACATGGCTTGCGATGAAAAAATGGCGTCATAAAACAAAACATCGCTCGTTTACAGTAGGAATTCCTTTTCTGTTTGTCTTAAATATATTGCTCATTCTAGGAGCTGCCAAGCTTATTGGAATGACTGTAAACTCTTGATTGCTTTGAGAAGCCTTCCTATGGTATATTGGGGCTTCTCTTTTTTTTCTTGCACACCACAAACTTAGGAGGTAACTGACATGACCGTTCAAAGTGCCTATCAAGAAGAGCAGGATCGATTAACCGAGTCGCTGAATGATATTGTAAATCAGCTTCAAGAAATTGGTCCACGCTACAAAGGCGATGATTTCACAGAGCAAATGCTCGATTTACAGCAAGAGGAACGTAGACTTAGACTTGAAATATCGAAGCGTGAGCCTTATTTCGGCCGCATTGATTTTCAAGAGTTGCCAGTGGGCGAAACAAAGCCCTTATATATTGGAAAAGCCGGTGTGGCAAAGCAAGGCAGCAATGAGCTGCTTGTCATCGATTGGCGTGCGCCAGCAGCAAGCTTGTTTTATTCCTTCACAGGCGGAGAAGCGCCAGCTTCTTATCAATCGCCTGACGGAGAAATTGAAGGATATGTCCATTTAAAGCGAAATTTCATGATCCGCCAGGGAGAAATCATTCGTCTGGTTGATAGTTATGTACGCGGCCAAGAAGAAGGCTCGGTAACGGATGAATTCCTTTTGTATCGCTTAGGAGAGAACAAGGATAATAAGCTGCGTGATATCGTTTCTACGATTCAAGGCGAGCAAGATCGTATTATTCGTGCGGATCGTAACAAAGCGTTGTTTATACAGGGCGTCGCGGGAAGCGGTAAAACGACCGTTGCGCTGCATAGACTTGCTTTCTTGCTTTATCAGTACGCTGATCGGATGCGAGCGGAGCGTATGATTATCTTTGCACCTAACCGAATGTTCCTAGACTACATATCCGGTGTATTGCCAGAGCTAGGCGTGGGTGATATTCAGCAAACGACATTCAGTGACTGGTCTCTTGAGCTCCTTGAGAAAACAGTAACTGTCAGCGATCCGTCTGAAACGATGGCTTATTGGTTCGAAGAACGCAGAACCGCTTCAGAAGTGGAGAATGCATCCGGACGTTTTAAAGGGAATCTCGATTTTAAAGCAATTATAGATGAGCGGATCGCTAACTTTGAGCAACGGATTGTGCCAACGACATCTTTTTTGCCAATTGACGGGCTTGAGCTGTCGCCAGAGCAAATTCGCGAGTGGTATGATACCGATTATGGCGAAGAGACGCTCATGAAGAAACGGGATCGACTGGTTAGTCGAATTCGTCGCTGGATGGAGTCCGAGCTTAAGATGAAGCGGATTGTTGATAAAAAAATAAGAGCGAAGGCGCTCACTAAGTTTAATAGCTACACCAAAAAAATTCCGGCCTATACCTCTTTACAGCTATATGCTTCGTTATTCAGCGGCAAACAGCTTGAGAGCCGTATTCCTAAGGTTATCGCAGCTGCAACTGCCGAACGATTAAAGAAAGAAATGGCTGCTGCGGAGGATTTGGCACCACTCGCCTATATCCAGCTTCAGCTATTTGGATTGCCGAAGCAGTTTTTCGATCATATCGTTATAGATGAAGCACAGGATTATTCTCCGTTTCAGCTGGAAGTACTGCGGCTGTGTCAAAGAACGGCATCGATGACCGTGCTAGGCGATTTGCAGCAAGGAATTCATGCCTACGCAGGCGTACAAAGCTGGACAGAGCTTACCGCTTTGTTTAATGAAGAGCAGATTGACTTTTATGAGCTCAATCGAAGCTATCGTTCGACAATGGAAATTATTGAATTTGCCAACAAAATTTTAGGAAGCATGATCGGTGAAGTCAAACCTGCGGTGCCTGTTTTCCGAAGCGGAGATGCCGTTCTTGCAGTACCAGTTGAAAACGATAATTGGTTAGCTTCCATTGAAGGTACTATCCGTGAATGGCAATCGAAGGCGGAATATGAGACGATTTCTGTCATTGGCCGTACAGCGATTGAATGCGAAGAAATTTATAACTTCTTGATTAAGCAAGGTTTGGATGCTTCGTTAGTGCAGAGCAAGCAACCTGCATATGGCGGCGGCCTGTCTGTAGTACCTGTCTACTTGTCTAAAGGTTTGGAATTCGATGCCGTTCTTGTAGCAGATGCGAGCGAGGAAGCTTATTCTGAGCTTGATGCRAAGCTATTGTACGTCGGATGCACGCGCGCCTTGCATAAGCTTAAGCTGTTTTATCGCGGAAAACTCACAATACTGCTGGGCGACGAAGCTTAATTTCGATATAATAGGCAGCAACATAACGTCTATCCGGAGGCTACTTATTTATGAACTGGGACGAATGGCTGCCGCCAGTATGGCTCTCTTTGAGAGTATCTATTATTGCTAGCATTATCGTTGCCATTATTGGAATGCTCGTAGCACGCTTCATGTCACGGCATTCTTTTAAAGGCAAAAGTATCATAGAAACCTTCTTCATGCTTCCGCTGGTCCTGCCCCCAACCGTCGTTGGGTTCATTCTTCTCATAACGCTTGGAAGAGGGAGCTGGATTGGTAAAGCGTACGAGTGGTTATTTGCTCAACCTATCGTTTTCTCATGGATCGCCGCGGTTATCGCGGCGGTCATTGTTGCGTTTCCGCTCGTTTATCAGACGATGAAGGTTGGTTTTCTTTCCGTCGATCGCCATCTTGAGGATTCTGCACGTTCAGCAGGAGCCAGTGAGCTGCAGGTGCTGAGATATATCACGCTGCCGCTTGCTAAACGATCACTGACTACGGCATACCTGCTAGGATTTGCTAGAGGCCTTGGCGAGTTTGGCGCAACCTTGATGATTGCAGGAAATATACCAGGTCGCACGCAGACAGTACCAACTGCTATTTACATCGCTGTTGAGACGGGTGAAATGGGAATGGCTTGGGCTTGGACGATAGCTATCATTTCGTTCTCTTTTGTCATGCTGCTGTTTACGGGACGCAAATTGGAACAATAATGTGAAGGACGAATCCGAATCCAGTTTTTCTGCGTATTACTTGCGGAGAAGGAGCGTGCCCGAAGATGCCTACTGTCATGGATTCACCAGAAAATTTGAAATCTGCTTTGCTTGAAATAGAGAAATGGGAAAAAGAACAGAAGGATTTATGGTTTTGGGAAAAGCTTGGGCGTTTGCCATTTATGCTGCTCGACAAAATTACTCCAAAGTTTATACAGGAAAAACTTGGACTTGCAGTGGATGAGATCGGAAGCTATATTCAAAATGGCGGGAAATATTTGATTTCGGAGCGTTCGGTTATTGATAAACTGCATCAAAATGCGGCTCAGAACGATGTGCTTCTTGGAGCCGATCATGAAGAGACGACCATTAACGATATAGCTAATATGCCGTTGTCTATTTTAAACTTAACTGCTGAGCAATTGGCATCCAGTCGTTCGAAAATGGCCACGCTTCAAGGGGCAACGACAGGAATTGGCGGCATTTTTACATTAGCGATCGATATTCCAGCAATACTCGGTTTATCGCTGAAGATCATTCAAGAAATTGCGATTTGCTACGGATTTGATCCAAAAAGCAAGGAAGAACGTGTATTTGCAGTTAAAGTAATGCAATTTGCTTCTTCAGATATTGTAGGAAAAAAAGCGATACTTGATGAGCTCAGTGCTTATGAGGAAGTGAACCGAAGCAATCAAATGCTGTCGCAGCTGCAGGGCTGGAGTGAAGTGGTTGCTGTTTATCGGGACAATTTTGGCTGGAAGAAGCTATTTCAAATGATACCTGTGGCAGGCATGTTATTCGGAGCGTTCATTAATCGGGGCATGTTGAATGATGTTGCAGAAGCAGCAACCATGCTGTATCGAAAACGCAGAGTATTGATAAAGCTGGGGGAAAATGAGGCGAAAGCATAATGACGACGAGCAGCATGAGAAAGACCATAGCCGAGCAAGCGATTGCTTTTCTAGGTGAAGCGTATTATGAGCTTGGAAAAACCGAAGAAGAAGCGAAGCGGCGAATTGATGAAGTGCTGAAGCAATTAGAGGATACTGGTTATTATACACATACGTATGAAGAGCTAAGGCATGGTGCAAAGATGGCGTGGCGGAACAATAACCGCTGTATCGGTCGATTGTTTTGGCAGACGCTGGAAGTATTCGATGCACGCGATATAGTGGATGAACAAGACGCTGCAAAACGAATCTTCCAACATATGAGCTATGCAACAAATGGAGGTAGGATTAGGCCAGCTATTACGATTTTTCCAGCCAGCCACTCCCAAAATAACGTAAGAATTTGGAATCATCAGCTTGTACGTTATGCAGGTTACCGCGAGGGGGAAGCTATTATTGGCGATCCTGCCTCCGCAGCCTTTACAGCTGTTTGTGAGAAGCTGGGCTGGAAGGGGGAAGGTAGTCGATTTGACGTGCTTCCGCTAGTCATTTCGCTTTCAGGAAAATCGCCTAAATGGTATGAACTGCCTAAAGAGAACGTGCTAGAGGTTGCGTTGACGCATCCTGAAAATCAGGAGTTCGAGCAGCTCGCATTGCAGTGGTACGCCGTTCCTTTTATATCCGATATGGAGCTTGAAATTGGTGGAATTTTGTATAAGGCTGCTCCTTTTAATGGATGGTACATGGGTACTGAAATCGGAGCGAGAAACCTATCGGACACCAGTCGCTATAATCAGCTGCCGAATGTTGCAAAGCTTTTTCAATTTGATATGTCAACGAATACTTCGTTATGGAAGGACCGTGCTTTAACGGAGCTTAATGTAGCTGTACTGTATTCATTCAAAAAGCAGGGCGTCAGCATTGTTGACCATCATACAGCATCGGAGCAGTTTCTACGTTTTGAGAAGCAAGAGCAGGAGCAGGGTAGAGCTGTGACCGGTCGTTGGTCATGGCTTATACCGCCTATGTCACCCGCTACAACGGGCATATGGCATCGCAGCTTTGATGATACGGAACGAACGCCTGCTTATCGAGCGCAAGCTGCTCCATATTAAGGAAATAATGTATGAAATGTAGTAAGATAAATAGAGGAATGTTAGCTCATGAATTGGGCTAATCTCCTCTATTTTTTTATTTTAAGCATGTGAAGTCGAATTTTGAGATGAACTGGCTTTTGCAGAGAAAATTATGAATGCCTGATTGTTTTAATAGGAGACTAAAAAAATAAGGAGGCTCTTTATGGGAAAATTTATTAGTCATGTACAGATTCCAGTGAAAAACTTGGAGGATGCAGCTTTATGGTATATTACCAATCTCGATTGTACGTTACATGCTAATTTCGGTGAATTTGCTATTATAGGCTTTAAGGAAGATAAAACACATATCTTTTTATGGCAGTCTTCAGATAAGGAATCATCAACGTTTACAGTTAACGGCGAACCGTTTCCGAGCATCGGTTTTCAGGTAGAGGATATGGATGAGCTTTGCAGAAAGCTATCTGAAGCTGGCGTTAAGGTACACGGTAACCCACAATCACCGCAAGGCGAGGAAGGAAGAAGGTTTTTGAAATTTTTTGATCCTGATGGCAATATGTTGGTCGCACATACTATCTAGGAATGTTAATTTTGGTAAACTGTAATCAACTGATAGACTTTTATTAGCTGGGGTATCATAACTTAATTACACAAATTGTTGAGCAGGCGCTAATCAGCCTGCTCTTTTTATTACCCTAAACGATTGCTAAGAAAAGCTTAAATCGAGCGAATCTTAGCAGGAGATCCTCAAAAATTACGCAACATAAAATTATGAATATACGTCGAAGTAGATGTGTGTACTTTTAATTTGAATGTTAGAGAGGCAGGGGTTCTTGTGAAAAAGTTTGTCTGCTTGGTATTGTTTATTACGGTTTGTATATCTGGTTGTTCCACAAAGTCTGATCCCGCAGCATCAGACCGAACTTCTGAAAATACTGTAGTTGAAGAAAATTTGCCATTGTCACAATTGCCAGTGAATGAAATAAAGGAAATAGTTATCATAGAACCTGATGGCATAGATTTAGAGCCAATGCCTAAACCACTAGCGACTCTTACCGAGAAAAATGAATTTCAAGCATTTTCAGATGCAATAAAAGATGCGGTTAGAGCTACAGGGGATGTTGTTGCTATCGGACCGAACTACGACATTGTCCTAAAATATACATCCTCTGAGCAACGATTTCGATACTGGAATAGCAAACCTCTAAAAATGATTACAGATCTTGAAGTACAAAAGTCATATTTCTTAAGTGAAGAAGCGATCAATCAAATTGATGAGTTAATCAACAAGCGGCTGACAAACGGTGTAAAGGATTAGGTTAACAATGATCTGAACAATTAACTGAACGAGGCAGTCGGTAGGATGACAGCCTTCCCGTGCTACTTTGAGATTTAGTTCGATTTATTTAAAGGGGAAGATGGAGGCATTACAAAGGTGAGGAAAAATATGAATATCGTACTACTCGGTATGTCAGGAGCGGGTAAAAGCACTTTAGGTGTGCTGCTTGCAAAAGCTTTAGGAATGGATTTTATCGATACAGATCTTGTTATTCAACAACAAGAAGGTAGGTTGCTGCAAGAAATAATTGATCATGATGGTATCGTCAAATTTATGGAAATCGAAGAGAAAATAGTTTCTGAATTGAAACTGAAAAACTGTGTTATTTCTACAGGTGGAAGTGTTATCTATTCAAATAAAGCTATGAATGCCCTGAAACAGGTTGGGCAGATTGTGTATTTGCATGTCCCATATGAAGAAATTCAAAAGCGGCTCATAAACATAACAACCAGAGGGATTGTAATGAAGAAAGGAAATAGCCTGAAGGACGTTTATGAGGAAAGATTGCCGCTATACATGAAGTATAGTGATAAAACTTTTGATTGCTCAAATAAGGATATCGAACGTTGTGTTAGTGAGATTATAGAGAGCATGCAGGAATAAAGGAGCGAAATAGCGCACCTAATGTTAACATGTATTACATAATTACTCGTGTAAGGGGAGTAGAAACAGCTTGAGGCCGTACGGGAGAATAATATTCATCTCATTTCGGGCCATGCTGAAGATGATTGCTATATCGTATTTTTAAGCTCTTTCGCCTGCATATCCAGCTGCCGCGCCGCTTCTCCGATGCTGATGAATTCATCGACAGCCCGTTGAATGCGCAGCTGGCTTTCCGCAACGACCTCTTGTGAGAGTTTGGTGCCGTTTACGACCTCATGAACATGGTTTACGATATCTTCCACATACCCATTTACTTCTTTGGTTGCTTCCTGGACTTGACCAGCCAGCTTGCGCACCTCTATCGCGACCACATTGAAGCCCCGGCCATGCTCACCGGCATGTGCAGCTTCGATTGCCGCATTTAAAGATAAAATATTCGTTTGCGAAGCAATATCGCGGATGGTACGAACGATTTTACGAATGAAGCTTGTTTGTTGTTCCAGAAGGTGGAGAACAGTCATATTATCGCTTGCACCTACAGCCACTCTTTCAATTGCCGCTTCCACTTCTTGGCTGTGTGATATCCCTTCTTGGGCACGGCTGAGCAGCTCCTCGGACATTTTTAGCAAATTTTCTGTCATCTGAGAAGTAGCCTGTTCGCGGGCATTAATATCGGTTGCCATTTTTAAAATCGCAATAACACGGCCTTCTTCATCTCTGACCGGCATGTAAGTGGCCTCCAGCCAGATTGCATTTCCGGTTTTTGTAATCCGCAAAATTTTATTCTGAAAGGGTAGTCCATTGCGCAAGTCTTCCCAGAGTTTGGCATACGCAGTGCTATTCACAAATTGTTGCGAACAAAATTGCTTATGCAGCATGCCTGGCATTTCTGAGGAGTGATATCCCATAGCTTGCGCAAAATTTTCGTTTGCCCATAAAACCTTCCCTTGAACATCGAATTCGATCATGGCGAGCGACTGCTCAATAGCTGTAAGAACAGCTCGCTTGTCCAATACCTGGGTAGTCATATGTAGCATGGTGTTACGTTCTGTCATGTCGAGATTCTCCTTCATTCGTTCGAATGCTTATAGTAAGCAAAAATAGCCTTCACAACATTCTACAAACATTGTACATGTTGTGCAAGATATTATTATCAAGGGTTTGAAATACACTTGGAACATGTTTGAAATTCTATCAGATTCAGTTGAGAGATTAATGTGATTGGTTCTCTCATCTGATGTCGCGAAGAGGCGAGATATGCTATTCTAAGTAGATGACATCAGCTTGTTTGGAGGAATTATAAACGTGGATTTTAATATGCAATATTTATCCTTTTTCGTTATTCATACCGATGGTGAAGAGAGTGCCTCATCATCAGGAAAACGGTTTAAACATTATCAGACTTTAGAAGAGGACACATATGAAGATAGTGAAATTCAAAGGTTTTTGGATGATGAATTTAAACGGATCGTCAAAAGAAAAGTAGAGCGCAATCCTAACTCAGCAGGCGCGCCAACGAAGATTGGACGATTTATGGTTGAGCCCGGTTATGAACTCGGCAGCAATCAGAACTACAATTTATTTCAGCGGCTGCGTGACGCGGATTCCAAGGAGCGCTTTATCGGCATTGCCGACGAGCTCGTTCGAATCTACATGGATACGAGTGCAGTAAGAGGAGGCGCATTTATTATTGCGTTATCCAAGCTTAATACGTATTTCGATGAGCCGTTTTTATTTTTGCTGAAATGTGATTTTGAGCCTAAGATTGCTCGTATTTCGGATGAAAAAAGCCTAATCTCCCAGGTGGAGATGGCGATATCTGCTCGCAGTATCAAATCGATTCAGTATCCGCATATGCCAGAGGAGGGCATGCTAGAGCATTGGGAGCTAAAAATTCATCAGGCGTCGCACGCTCGATATTTTGAAGATTTCTTAAAATATGTTTCTTATGAGAAGCCTTTGCCTGAGGTCATGGGTGAGCAAGTGGTGGAGATGGTTCATCAATATATTGCGGATAAGTGGCAAGAGGATGAAAGCTCGGAGCGCCGCGAGGAAGAAAATGCGGTTGAGGTGTGGGCGGCAAGTGAGAAGCGCGACCTTCAGGAGTGGTGGACGCCGGAGCAGGTAGAAGTTGCAGCAGCGGCATTAGTAGAGCAGAAGCCGGATTTACCTTTTACATTTAAACTAGGCGACGTTACAGTAAAAGGACTGCTTGCTGACTTTGGCGACAGCATCCATTTTGCCAAGCATAACGGACGTTACGTCGTCGTAATTGAAGGGGATTCCTTCCAATTCGATAAAGGCATGTCGCCGGTTGAGCTCGTCCAGCCGCTTGATCTGGTTGATGTTATGCCGCGTATCGGAAGCAAGAAGCCTGCTGAGGATGCGGATTCCGGATATAGCTACACCCCTGCTGGAGAAGGCTCAGGCAATAACGATGATGTTCCATGGTAAGTCATCTAGTACGTATGAAATTTCACTTTGAAGGAGAGGATATTTAAGTGGACAACTTATTTTTTATAGAAATAGGCATGGGATGCGATCTACACGGTCAAAATATTACAAAGGCATCGGTGCGCGCGGTACAAAACGCGATTCATCATAACTCGATGCCCGGACTGCGATCCGTACTGCCAGGAGGAACGCTTGATAACATGAAGGTGCGGGTAAGGCTTGCACTTCCTTGTGATCATGAGCTTCTTGACGTTGAGCAGGTGAAAGCAGTGCTGCCGTATGGACAAGTGACTGTAGAAGTCATACACGGCGGCATGCTGACGACTAGCGGTGTAGTACTGCCGGACAAAGATGATAAAAACGATTTGATTTACATCGTTAATGCATCGGTTGAGGTGGGCTACTAGTAGCATCTCCATTGCAAAAGGGAGAAGACGATGGTTTTAAAGCTTGCACTATTCGTATTATTGCTTGTATTTACAGCTTTTTTTGTCGCGACTGAATTTGCAATTATTCGCATGCGATCAAGCCGCGTCAATCAGATGGTAGCAGAGGGCATAAAAAATGCTAGAGCGGTTGAGCAGGTAACGAGCAAGCTCGATGGATATTTATCTGCCTGCCAGCTCGGCATTACGATTACAGCGCTTGGCCTTGGATGGTTGGGAGAACCAACGATTGAGCTTATATTGCACCCGTTATTTGATCGGATACATATCGAGGGCGAGCTAAGCTCGGTGCTTTCGTTTGTCATTTCCTTCATCATTGTAACGTACTTGCATGTCGTGCTAGGAGAACTTGCTCCCAAAACGTTAGCCATCATTAAATCGGAAGAAGTCAGTCAGTTTACAGCTCCAATTATAATCGTTTTTTATAAGGTGATGTATCCGTTTATTTGGCTTCTCAACGGATCTGCGAACTCCTTGGTAAGATTGCTGGGCTTAAAGCCAGCGAATGAGCATGAGGCTCATTCCGAAGAGGAAATCCGCATTATTTTGTCGGAAAGCTATGAGAGCGGGAAAATTAATAAAAGTGAGTATGGCTATGTAAACCGGATTTTTGCGTTTGATGAGCGGCTTGCGAGAGAAATTATGGTTCCTCGGACGGATATGGCCTGTTTGTATGTGGATCAAACTCGCGCGGAGAACCTCGAAATTATAATAAGAGAGCAATACACACGTTTCCCTGTGGCCAAAGGAAGCAAAGACAACATCATTGGGATATTAAATACAAAGCAATTTTTTCTCCGCTATGAAACAAACCGAGATATCGATGTAACGTCCTTGCTTCAGCCCGTTATGTCAGTTCCTGAAGTCATGCCGATCAATAAGCTGCTCCGCAAAATGCAGCAGGAACGCGTTCAAATTGCAATTCTATTGGACGAGTATGGTGGAACGGCGGGGCTCATCACTATCGAAGACATCATAGAAGAAATTGTAGGGGAAATCCGTGATGAGTTCGATGAGGATGAAGTGAAAGAAATCGAATACATTGAGCAGCAGCGTTATTTGGTTAACGGCAAGGCGCTAATTAGTGATTGGAACGAAATTGCAGGAACTGATCTTGAAAGTGAAGAAGTAGATTCAGTAGGCGGTTGGCTCTTTAATCAGAAGCCCGAGCTTCCTATCGGAGAGCCGTGGACCTATGGGAATATGACCTTCATTATTCGTGAACGTGACGACAATCGAATCCGAAAAATCGAAATTCATACCGATTTGATCGAAAATGAAATGGGAACCTACGGACATGCATAGGCTTGTATAGAGTGAGTAATTTTCAGTCTATTTCTAGGAGGAGATTGGGCGTTGGGCGATCTAATTAATGCGATTATTATGGGTATCGTGGAGGGCCTTACTGAGTTTTTACCAGTTTCATCAACGGGTCACTTGATTTTAACAGCGGAGCTGTTGAATTTTACAGGTGATCGAGCGAAAACCTTTGAGGTGGTCATTCAATTTGGCGCAGTGCTGGCTGTGCTTGTGTTATACCGAAATCGGTTTGCGAGTTTACTTAATTTCAAGGTAGGCAAAAATTCGGGTTTGAATGCTCTTCACATCATTATTGCAATGGCACCGGCGGGAGCTTGTGCTGTTCTGCTTCATTCGTTTATAAAAGGCGAGTTGTTCGTTGCTGAGAAAGTGCTGATTGGTCTTGTAGCGGGCGGAATACTGATGATTATCGCCGATCGTGTACGAAAGAAGCCGACTGCAGAGGAGCTTGATGACATTACTTACAAGCAAGCCTTTGCTGTAGGATGTTTTCAGATACTCGCATTATGGCCGGGCTTCTCGCGTTCAGGTTCGACGATATCTGGCGGCATGCTGTTTGGTGTAAGCCAGAAGGCTGCGGCAGAGTTTACTTTTTTAGTATCCGTCCCGATTATGGCTGGAGCGAGCGGAATAGACCTACTTAAAAGCCGAGAGTTTCTCACGATGTCGGATTTGCCTCTATTTCTAATTGGACTAATAGCTGCATTTGTTGTAGGTATGATTGCGGTCGTAACGTTCATAAACATGATGAAAAAAATTAGGCTTTCATGGTTTGCTTATTATCGTTTTGCGCTCGCAGCACTTTTTTATTTTATTATTTTATAAATGGAGAAAACACTGCTTTTCGACAAAATTATCGAGAATGATTTTCAACTACATATAATGTAGCAAATATTCGCTTGGATCAACTATCATTAATTTATATCCAATCGATCATTTTTTCTAATAAATCCGAGATAATCAGGGCAAATTGCCCTGATTTCTTTGTTTTGTGGATGAATAACGATCTTTTTCCATAAAATTGTAATTTAGGAGCATGAAATCATCGTTGATGGATTTGTCTGATTATGTTAGGTTAATAATTATTGAAGCACTACTGAAGCACTAATTTTAAGTTAACTATGAAAACTAATGATGATTTTATGTTTATGAGAGGTGGATATTGTTGCAACTTCAGGTAACGAACAGTCCTTTTAATCAAGAGCAAGTTGACCTTCTGAATCGCCTTGTACCATCACTAACGGAGTCTCAGCAAATTTGGCTCACAGGTTATTTGTTCGCTCGTCAAGCATCAGCAGGTCCGTTAACGATTAGTGCGGATGTGCACGCTGTCTCCGAGGGAGCAGCAGTTGCAGAAGTCATTTCGGCTATCAGTCAACCAGTGGTTTCCCGTGAGGTTACTGTACTGTTTGGCTCTCAAACCGGCAATTGCCAGCGGGTAGCTACCAGCTTATCGCGCAAGCTGGAAGAGCAGGGTCTGCAAGTAACACTTGCGCCAATGAACAAGTTTAAGACGAATAATTTGAAAAAAGTCGAAAACCTGTTTTTGGTTGTCAGTACTCATGGTGAAGGAGAACCGCCGGATAATGCGAAGAGCTTCCATGAGTTCCTTTACAGCAAGCGAGCTCCACAGTTAGAAAACGTAAGCTTTTCTGTCTTGTCGCTTGGCGATACGTCGTATGAATTTTTCTGTCAAACGGGTAAAGACTTTGATCAACGTCTTGAAGAGCTTGGTGCAAAACGTCTTGTTCCTCGTGTAGATTGTGATCTCGATTACGATGAGGCTGTTGCTGGCTGGTCAGCAGAGGTTATCAGCTCATTAAATGATCGTTTGAATGCTGCCTCGGGAACGACTGCAGCTATAGCGCAAACAAGCAGCGAAACAACGCCAGAACAATCCGCCTATTCGCGAAACAACCCTTTTAAGGCTGAAGTTCTTGCGAATATTAACTTGAATGGCCGAGGCTCTGATCGGGAAACTCGTCATTTGGAGCTGTCGCTTGAAGGCTCTAATTTACAATATGAACCAGGGGATAGCCTTGGTATTTATCCGGAAAATCATCCAGAGCTAGTGGATGCAATTATTAAGCAAATGAATTGGAATGCTGAAGAAGTTGTTCCGGTCAATAAGAGCGGTGAGCAGGGCTCATTGCGTGAAGCTCTACTTAAGTATTATGAAATTACAGCTCTAACGAAACCGCTGATCACGCAAGCAGCCGAACTGACTTCAAACTCAGCACTTCGTGAACTGCTAGCTCAAGGGCAAGAACAAGCGCTTAGAAGCTACATTAACGGTCGGGATCTGCTTGATTTATTGCAGGATTTTGAGCCTTGGCAAGGAAGCGCAAAACAATTTGTTACTATCTTGCGTAAGCTGCCTGCAAGACTTTATTCCATTGCCAGCAGTTTTAAAGCGAATGAGGATGAGGTTCATCTTACCGTGAGAGCTGTTCGTTATGAGTCTCATGGTCGTGAGCGTTATGGGGTATGCTCCGTCCATTGTGCAGAGCGTGTACAACCAGGCGACAGTCTGCCGATCTATATTCAACAAAATCCGAATTTCAAGCTGCCTGCGGATACGAATACTCCGATTATTATGATTGGTCCAGGTACTGGTGTTGCTCCATTCCGTGCATTCCTTGAAGAGCGCGAGGAAATTGGCGCAGAAGGAAAATCATGGCTATTTTATGGTGATCGCCACTTTGTTACGGATTTCCTATATCAGACCGATTGGCAAAGAATGCTTAAAGACGGCGTTTTGACCAAACTTGATGTGGCTTTCTCCCGTGATACGGAAGAGAAGGTATATGTACAGCATCGTTTGCTGCAGAAGAGCCGTGAACTATTCGAATGGCTTCAAGCCGGCGCTTTTGTTTATATTTGCGGTGATGAGAAACATATGGCACATGATGTGCATACGGCTCTATTAACTGTCATTGAGCAAGAGGGCGGATTAAGCGCTGAGCAAGCGGCAGCTTATTTGAATGATATGCAGGATCAACAACGCTACCAACGTGATGTTTATTAATAAATAGATAACAACATGAGTACTTGAATGATTGCGAGAGGAGACAGCAACAATGGCGAAAGAGCAGTTGGTAAAACCTATCGGTGGACCGCCGAGTGAAGTTGAGCATATCAAAAGCGAAAGCAACTATTTGCGCGGAGCATTAGTAGAAACGATGAGCAATCCGATTACAGGCGGTTTACCTGAGGATGACAATCGGTTGTTGAAGTTTCATGGAAGTTATATGCAGGATGACAGAGATTTGCGCAATGAACGTGAAAAGCAGAAGCTGGAGCCGGCATTTCAATTCATGATCCGGGTGGTACTGCCAAGCGGTGTAGCAACCTCTGATCAATGGCTAGCCATGGATGAATTAGCTCACAAGTACGGCAACGGGACTTTGCGTCTCACGACACGTCAAACGTTCCAAATGCATGGCATTTTGAAATGGAATTTGAAGCCTACGCTTCAAAAAATCAATAGCGAGCTGATGACAACACTTGCTGCCTGCGGTGACGTCAATCGGAACGTTATGTGCAGTCCAAATCCTTTTCAATCGAACCATCATGAGGAAGTAAGCTACTGGGCACGTCAAGTGAATGATCATTTGGCACCGCGTACTCGCGCTTATCATGAAATTTGGTTGGATGGAGAAAAGGTAATTGATGGTAAAGAGGATGGGGCGGAAGTAGAGCCGATCTACGGACCTGTATATTTGCCGCGTAAGTTCAAAATTGGATTTGCGATTCCGCCTTTTAATGATGTAGATGTATTCTCTCAAGACATCGGCTACATTGCAATCGTGGAAGATGGCAAGCTGAAGGGCTTTAACATTTCCGTTGGCGGCGGTATGGGGATGACACACGGCGATACAACGACTTATCCGCAGCTTGGTAAAGTGATTGGCTTCTGTCCGCCGGAGCGAATTGTGGAGCTTGCCGAGAAGACCGTTATGATTCAACGTGACTATGGCAACCGTTCGGTTCGCAAAAACGCGCGGTTTAAATATACGATTGACCGACATGGAATTGAATGGTTCAAAACCGAGCTGCAAAACCGTCTTGGCTGGCAGCTTGAAGAGGTGCGTCCTTATCAATTCCAAAATAACGGAGATCGTTATGGCTGGCTAAAGGGAAGCAACGGCAAATGGAATTTGACGTTGTTTATCCAAAGCGGACGTATAGAGGATCAAGAAGGCAACCCGCAGATGACGGGTTTACGCGAAATCGCCAAAGTTCATACTGGCGACTTCCGCATTACTCCGAATCAAAATCTTATTATTGGTAATGTTAGCAGCCAGAAGAAACGCAAAATTACGGAGCTAGCAGAGCAATACGGACTTACGGACGGTACGCAGCACTCTGCGCTGCGCCGAAGCTCATTATCTTGTGTTTCGTTGCCTACTTGCGGTCTTGCTATGGCGGAAGCAGAACGTTACCTTCCAACACTGATCGATAAGCTGGAGCCGATTATTAATGAAGCAGGACTGCGTGACCAGGAGATCAACATTAGGATGACTGGATGCCCGAACGGCTGCGCAAGACCAGCGCTTGGAGAAATCTCATTTATCGGCAAGGCACTCGGCAAATACAATATGTATATGGGCGCGGGCTATGCAGGTGATAGACTAAACAAGCTTTACCGAGAAAATATCGACGAGACCGAAATTCTCGATACTTTAAAACCGATTATTAATCAGTATGCGAAGGAACGGGAAACGGGCGAGCATTTCGGAGATTTCGTAATCCGTGCGGGTTATGTAAAGGCTGTTCATGATGGTCAACAATTCCATAACTAATATAAGTATAATTTAAGCAAAAGAAGACTAGGGCGATATGCCTTAGTCTTCTTTGTTATGAAGAGCACGATGAATCATCGATGAAATAAGATTGACCCTATTCATTAAATGTGTTAATTTGGTAAAAATCATCGGAGTGGAGCGTGCTTATGCTAAAATCAGCGATATTAATTAAACCAACGATCGAATACCGCGACGCGTATATATCCTTTTATGAGGACTGGATAAAGAGCGGTGAAGATATGGTGCCGTGGGTCATTGAGAGAGAACCGGAAGATTTTAATGCCATGATAGATTTTTTGTATGCTGAAGATACTGAATCCAAAATATCAAGCAGTGATCGTGTTCCTCATTCCACTTATTGGCTCGTTAGTGAGGACAACTTAATTGTAGGAGCGGTTAATATTCGGCATCGCTTAAATGAAAAACTGCTCAATCAAGGCGGCCATATCGGATATGGCGTTCGTCCATCGGAGAGAAGAAAAGGGTATGCCAATATCATATTATCAAATACGTTGGAGCTGTTAAAAGATTGGGGCCATCAAAAAGTGCTAGTTGTTTGTGATAAAGGGAATATCGGCTCTGAAAAAACGATTTTAAAAAACGGTGGCGTGATGGAATCAGAATTTGTAGAGGAAAATGGCAATATTATTAATAGGTTTTGGATAGACCTATAATCAATGCAGCTAGCTATTCTTGTCAGAAGAAAAAAAAGTTCTAGACTGAAAAATAAAGTGTTAGACTGACGATGCTTCATGAAGCGAACGGGCAGGATAGTGCAACTTAGTGAATATGTTTATGATTATTAAAGGAAGAGCCTAAAAATAAAGGGGGTGTGTAATGAAGCGAAAAATTACTGTTGTACTTACTGCATTTGCAATAATTCTAAGTGTATTCTCTATTTGGTACTTGATACCTAAGCAGTACTCAGAGACCATCAATGGTGTATATTATCAATTAGGAACGGAAGAAATAACCGAGCGTATAAAAGTACATCTTGATGGGAAATTGCAAAATCATATAAATGGAAAAAGAAGCTTTAAAGGTGAAATTGACTTTGAAGGAAGTAAGGTTCCTCAAATTCCTAAAGATAGAACAAAATTAGAGTTGCATTACGATGGTCATAATTTTACAACCATTTTTTCCGCTTTTCGAATCATAGATGATAAAGGTAGAATAGAGCCTAATATTTTTACATACGGTTGGGTATATACTGATGATAAATTCTCTGAATTTACAATTAAAGTTATGAATGATGATGGCCAGTGGTCCCCATCAAACGGATATATGATTACAGCACCAGCGAAAGACAGGCAGGAAGCAATGAAAAGGTCCCAAGGGTTAATCAAGGAGTTTGAAGAAGAAAGTAGGAAATGATTGAACTAACGAAGAACGATAGTTGAATAACGCACATGAAGAGCAGGCGCTTAGTGGCCTGCTCTTCTTATTAAGCTCCCTCAGAGAATAAGGTTTTTCTCACGAATACTCGCGAATTCGCAGGATTTCACATATAGATTTAAATAGGAGTTTAAATGATTACATAACATGGGCTAGGCAGTTCCGTTTGAGGGCATGCGGGAATAGAAAGTGTTGGTCTATTTACAACATCTTCCTCAGAAAGATTTGCTGCACGCCTCTCTCCACAAGGTCCTTGGGATTCACTCTCCCAAATCTCAACGGGTCTAAGCCCTTACATTCCTTCGTCCTATCTTACCAAGGTGTGGAGTCCGATCAAC
>NZ_JBFRGC010000029.1:0-95586 GCF_052115145.1 Paenibacillus sp. 2TAB26 | reverse complement strand
CCTTATAACTCATAACGCTGCTCAATTGAACTAGCTTGCCTGTTAATTAAATAAAATGAGCGGGCCACCGCAGCGCCTGCTCATTGTAATTCTTACTCATGTACAAATCATTTAAAAGAAAATCTAGGACGAAAAACAAAGTCTCTGTTAAACGGCAGTTAAAGTTATTTTTTAATTTTCTCTGATTCGAAGTCGTCTACGATTATATTAATAATTTTATATGATTCGTCTGCAATAGCTTTGTTAGTATTTTTATTACCATTGTAGGTTATTAACGCCTTCCATAACGCCCATCCTCTTGCTCGGTTCCAAGTTCCTTCATTCATATTTAATACACTTTTGAATATCTTTCTACTCTCTTCATCAAAAAATGTCCAAGCCATTGCAGCATCACAAGCGGGATCACCAACTCCCAATATACCGAAATCAATGACTGCATAAAGTTTTCCGTCTTGAATGAGTATATTTCCTGGTGCAATATCACCATGGACCCAAACCGGCTCCATTTCCCATTTAGAATCAAGGGCCGATTCCCAAATTTCTTTTAATACCTGTTCATTAAAAACATCTTTATTATTCTCAATTGCATATCTTGACTCTCCATCGTATACAGCTATAGATCCGCCTCTATAGAAATTATGCTCCCCAGCTAACGGACCTTCACTAGCATCAATGGATTGTAATTCAATTAAAAAAGAACCCAAGTCTATTGCCAATTGGTTAAGATCATTTAAATTTTCCTGAGACAATGTCTCTCCTTCCAACCATTTGTTGATTGACCATGGCCAAGGATATTCTTCACTAGGATTCCCCTTAGCTATTGGCATGGAAATGGGTAAAGAAAGTTTTTTTGATAACAATGGCAGCCACTTTTGCTCTTTCTCCACTTGAGGTGCATAGGATACTGCACTTGGCAATCTTATACTCATATGTTCACCTAAATGAAAAGTTCTATTATCATTCCCACTAAATTTTACAGGTCTGATTTCTAACTCAGACCATTCTGGGAATTGTTCATTTATTAATTTTACAACAACATCAACATTTATATTTTTCATTAATTACCTCTCTAACATTTCAAATTTTTTAGGAGTTTAAATTTTATTTTTAAATAAGCGCACTAACATGTTTATCAATCTCTATTCTTCCGTTAGCTTAACCAGGCTATGTATTTTGATGGTCCTTGTGAAGAAAATTTACATACTCATCCTTCGTTAAACCGAACAAGATGGAATCATGATATTTTCCGTTTATGTAAAACACTTGACGCCTGATTCCTTCTTGAACACACCCTACTTTTCTAAGCATACTAGCCGATGGCTCATTTCCTTCAAGAACATAATCATTGAATTTATTTAGTCTACGCTCGAAGAAAGCATATCTTAGGAGCATGTGTACTGCACTGGTTCCATATCCTTTACCTCGGTAGGGTTTATCAATCACGATGCCTATGCTGAATGTTCCATTCCTCTCGTCAATGCTATTTAAATTAATACCGCCTACACTTACACCATTCAGGTCTTCAATGGTAAACATAATTCTACTGTTCGTTGATGAAAAGTCCGTATTTTCCTCAACAAATCTTTTTGCTTCAGAAATTGTAGGCGGCAATTCTATTGTACATTCTAACAATCGACGCGCAGGAGTGTCATATCCACTTACATAACAGCTTTCCCAATCTTCTAGTGAAATTCCCCGCAATCGTATAGCTTCGTCTTGCCAAAAGTAAGTGCTGTAGTCTATTTCTTGCACAGATACACCTCCACATAATGATTAATTGTTATAATTATAACTAGTAAATTCAATGCGTAGTTAGTAATTTTCGGTTATAACTATTTTGCCCGTTAGCTTAATAAAAAAAAACAGGCCACCGCAGTGCCTGCTCATTCTTCTATGCTATTCAATCACCATATCTGTTAGATTAACGACCTAATTATACAAACAGCTATTCTTCTCGTTTTACTTTTTTTCGTCGAGAAAGTGATATTCCCCCAAAGCCACTGATGACAGCAATGTAAAAACCTATATCATACCACCAGCCAGAGTTGTAAATTTCATATACTCTAATATCGTGATTGAAAATGCCAATAATAATTGAAATAGGAGCAACCCAGCCATGCCATATCCCCCAGAAAAAACCTGCAGGATTTTGAGCATTATTCACGCCATCTCCAGGTACACAACCCGTTAATGAAAGAACAGTAAAAGTCATTAGTACCATTATTAATAAATACCTTTTTTTCATATCTCGTCACCGTCCAATAACAAGTTTAACGAAGCAAGTTTGTAGAATATAAAATTTCCTTTCTATACTATGGAGACTAATCTCAAAATATTCTACAATTTCTTTTCCCTATATTGATCATGCTGCCAACCTTTAAATATCTGAGATGTCCTCGCTTTCAAAGCGCTCCGTACGTCAATGGGTTCTCGCCACGCTACATGCTATACCAATACATCGGATGCTCTGCGATTTGATCAAATCCAAGTTTATTGGCAAGAGATATCGATGCTTGATTATCTGAATGACAACTCCAGTTTGGTAGTAGTCTTTTACTCCGACATTCATTGATAAACTCGATACCAACTTTTGTCGCGAGCCCTCTACATTTATGTTCCTCAATTGTAATAATATCAATCTCAGCAAAACCTCTGCCAACGTAAGGAGATGAACAAACGCTTATGATTTTATTCTCTTTTGTAATAAAATGTCCGATGCCGCGCTCATTAAAATGCTCGTTGGAATCCCACACTAGCTTATAGTATGTGTAGAAATCCTCGCGATATCTATTCGAGATATCATCGTTTAGCGCTTCATATTGCAGTCCTTCATCGATGTTTATATGTATGTCTTTACTATTTTCAATAAACTTTTGATCATTAAATCGGAAATAAGTACGTTTTATTTTATTTGCATGTTCTAGTTGATATTTCTGGAAAGCTCTTTCCCATTCGTCTGTGAACATCGCCAGTGCATAGAACCCAATGTGGTTGTCCTTATGATTTAGAAAGTTCGCTACAGCATCATTAAATCTGCAATCTGAGGCATTACCAACTAAACAATAAAATCCACCGCAACTTGTAAGAAAAGCAGCAGACGGATATAATCTACTGTTTACAAATATCCTTCCATTTTGCACATGTTCAATTACAGAAAAGGCAAAGACTGCTTTGTTTTGGATTTTTGAAAACATCGGTAATACTTTAGTAAATTCGTTCCTACTCAACTCGAGCATAACCCACCTCATTAAATATGCTTTCATTATTTTTCGATCATAGATTCAGTTACCATTAATTTTTTGATCTACCCATTAGATTAATAAAATTAGCAGGCCATTGAAGCGCCTGATCATCCATTTATGTTATTTAACTAATGTTTCCTGTTAGTTAAACAAATTTTAGGGAGCTAGTCCTTATTTCTTAGCTTATTAAAATGATTTATTGTAGATTTCATATCATCTTCATTATTCAAATCAACTAGTTTACGAAGTTTCATGCTCCAGCAATTCAAATTCAAGGAAGCGCATAACAACCTACATATTCGTAATGCTTCTGTTACACTACCCTCTCCATTATAAACATTAGTTCTGACAGATATCTCTTCAGCCTTTTCTGATTCGGTTCCTGTATTTAGTTCGATCTCAACTTTGTATATCCCATCATCATAGAGAAAATAACACGCATCATTAAATGAATTCCAAGATTTCAAAGTTGGTTCATTCTTTATATAAGCTGAGTTTTTGAGTAATTCTACTGTTTGAACAAAGTCGAAATTATTCTGCCCAACAAACTCCATCCCATCTTCAGTAACGGTTGGTTCATTTCCAAATGGAAATAGAATAAACTGATAATCTCCGATAGCCACAGTAATCGCCTCCAAATATGGAAAGTGAACAATTTACAATTGTTGATCGTTCAATCAAGCTAACGAAAAACATCGATTAGCTTATTCAAAACGATGTATTCCAACACAACTATTCCTATGCAAAAAAGTATAAAAAACTGAAGTCTCGCTGTGTTAATTCTATCCTTCCAGTATTCCCCTCTAAAAAATGAGATTATGTTAGGAGTGAACGTATGCCGAATAGATTCGTTATAATCATTTTCATCCACAAAGAAAATACGGAACAGAAATTTATATATTGGAATATTTAAAAGAAATAAAACAATAATCATAACCAGTTCAAAAGTCAAATTGTTTTCCTCCAAATATATCTTTACCTTATTTTACAATATATGATTTTGTTCATGCATAACAGACTGATCCATCATATGGATCAAGGAACTAGCTGCCGATGTGGGAGTATAGTGATACGTATTAAATTTCCTTCCATTATAACGTCTTATTTAAAAAGTTTGTGATCATTGCATTAAGGTGCTCTCAAAGTAAATTAATCTATCAAAATTGGACTAATAAATAATCATCACTCGTAGGATTTTCCGGCAGAGAGAATAATTGCGAAAGTACGCCAATCTGGCTCAAGATTAGTCCCTGAATCTTCAAGCCACGCCTTCATCCCTTCTAAAAATGATTCCAAATTCGGATTTTCCCAATCATTTTTATTTGTATCCAAATCGCTCATTAAAGAAGCTACAAAATGAAGCATATCCTCTTTTGTTTTTACCTCATAAGGGTTTAAGCTCATTGTACTGAATCACCTCAGGAAAAATTGTTAGTTTTATTTTTTTGTTACCCAATTTTAACACATATTGGAACCATACTGCCCGACAGTAAAAAACAAGAATAAGCAAAAAAACTTCCCCGCAGTACCCTGCAGAGAAGTTCTCTCTAATAAAATATCTTCTCATTCCGTTATAGTTGCTGCTTTGTAACATCTCAAATTATTGATTTTTAAAATATTGCACATTCTCAGACACCCACTGGGCAAAGGTGCGTGCTGGGCGGCCAGTGACCTGTTCGACGGTAGGAACCACTGTATACGCAGATTTAGGAGGGTTGGCATGCCAGCCTATTACAAAGTTAATAACATCCTCTTGAGCTCCCATATTCCGCATGCGTTCGCGCGCTTGCTCTTCGGTGAGCACGACGAATTGGATATCCTTCCCGATTGCAGTACTGATCGTGCGAACCTTTTCTGGTATCGTTAACACTTCAGGTCCAGTCAACGTATAGATTTTACCTGCATGACCGGTATTGGTCAGTGCGGTTGCAGCGACACTAGCGATGTCGGCCGGGTGAATCATCGCATCCAAAGAATCAGCAAACGGCTCCTTCACAATGCCTTCCGAGCGAATGGACTCTGCCCAGATAAGTGTATTGGACATAAACTCTGGAGGCGGCTGGAGAAAGGTCCACTCCAAGCCGCTCGCTTCCACGGCCTGCTCCACGGGTCCGTTCACACCGCTCCACAATACTGTGACTCGTTCTACTCCAGCTTTCTTGGCCAGTTCAACAATTTCGGGTCCAGTCTGCAGCGGGCCAAAACCTTCACTGTTAAAAGTGATTAAGTGCATGCTTGTAACGCCCTTCAGCACGGGCACAAGAGACTCTGGAGAAGCAAGATCGCCATATACGACCTCAACCTCTTTGGGGAAATTTGCTTTTGCCGGGTTACGCGTCAACGCACGCACATTATGACCTGTTCGGACGAGTTCTTCAACGATATAGCGACCCACATTTCCGGTTGCTCCTGTTACTAAAACCGTCATGGCTCAGCCTCCTTGATTTCTTTTATCTTGGTGGTTTTTCATTAAATTGATTTGCTTTTTCAAGCTTAATTCCGCATCTGCTAAAACATTCTGTTGTCGAATAACTTCATCCAGTTTTGTTTCATAGATTTGAAGTAATTCATCACAATACTCATCTTTTTCGCCGAATTCGTCGTTATCGGGATATTGGCAATACATAATATCTTTTATCTGATCCGTTGTAAGTCCTAAATTAAGATAGAGTTGAATCGTATGAATGACTTCGACAATAGAATCATCAAATTCGCGATAATTATTGTCGAGACGAGAAGCGGTTATCAACCCTTTTTTCTCGTAATGTCTTAAGGATCGAATACTAGTGCCGGTCTGTTTCGCTATTTGACTTATTTTCATTTTCATAGCTCAACCTCCTTTCTTTGTATTCTTAGTTCATCATAAAGTATGACACTAGTGTTATAGTCAAGTCCCTTTTAATAAAATGAGCAGGCCACCACAGTGTCTGCTCACATTTTTTATATTTCAACTATTGTATCCCGTTATCTCAACAACCAATATATCCGTAGCCAGCCTTGTTATAAAAATAATTAGAACCCTTCAATACTATTCAGATTGTCTCTCACGTTCCATCGCCTCAAGTACTTCGAGTTTTTGCTCATACTGACGAATTAGGGCTGAATCTGGCCCATTGCGGTGTTTTTCGATGAACGCTTGAAGCGCTTGGCGGTATTGCGAAATGAATTTTGAGTTGCCGGAGTTTGTTGCAAGCTTGGCTTCAGCTTTTATAATCGGTTTCAAATCCTTATTGATTATCCATTTCTTCCCGTATTCTGACTTATCGCTCATGATGAGGAGATTACGTTCGAAACCTGGAACATACTTGGCGACGAAAACTTCATCCTTAGGCGGAATAAGAATGGCATTACGCAGCGGATAAATACTGGCGGACATGGTAGTGAAACTCGCCTCCATATCTTGCCCCTCGGAGGTTTTGAGGACCGCTTCGTACTTCCAAACRTATTGATCATTGTAAAGGGAGTTAGTTTCCTCTGCGTAAACAATGATTGCAGTACTTTCCGTTCCAACTGCGTTAAGAAATAATGAGTTTAGATAATGCGTGATAAAAATGTTGAGAATTGCTGCCAGAAGCCCCAAAGACGGCAGTATGAAAAACCATTTTCCATGATTACGCCATATCGATAAGAAGATCCCCATGGCAAAGCTGAAAAATAAGATTATCAACAATGACCAGAACGGGTGATGCGTCAGGAAATACAATACAGCCGAGATTATATACATGTATTTTACTCACCCCTCATGGTTATACTATGCCAGCCCTATTGTTGTATTCTAATGCGTTCTTGTTTGCCATGACCTTGTTCGACTATCAGCGGCTTCTTATCTAAATAATATTCCCACCATTTGCAATTGCATATTTAATCAAACATTCGCAGTTCTTAGGCATATGAGGGTTGAAGTGCCATCTTCCCATCTAAAGAATCTCGATAACAATTAGTAATTTAAAAATTCGTTAGATATACTGAACTATCCTGCTCGTTAGCTTAATAACAAGAATGAGCAAAAAAACCTCCCAGCAGCATCCTGCAGAGAGGTTTATTTTCAGTTTGAATGGGTCGAAATTTTGATTTTTTTGATTACCTATTGCTCGCCTGAAATTCGTTCCGCTTTAAAGTAAATTCAGCGCCTTCAGCAAAGCCCATTCACTGGATTTGAAGCCTTCTATTGAAAAATGAGCATCTGGAAACATCGGGGACAAATGATGGTACCCAGGGTATACATGTAATTCCACTAACACACCATTAAAGACCAGTTGTTTTGCAAATAATAAGGCTTCATCGATGAATAAATCAATGCTGCCTATACTTATATAAGTGGGTGGCAAACCAGCTAGTGATTTTGCACGCGCAGGCACGTAATATTGACTAACCTCTTCATGACCGAGTTCATGCCCTAAAACAGATTTCCAGCCAAAATAATTGCTTCCTTTTGTCCAAACAAACTCACCCGCATAGGGATGTTCTGGCGCAATACTTGTACGGTCATCAAGCATTGGATTACGCAGCCTTAGATGATGAATATCAAATTCCTTTTGGTCACGAATATAAATGGCTAGACCCGCTGCTAATCCTCCACCTGCGCTGCTGCCTGATATGGCCACTTTTTGAGAATCGATCGCTAATTCCTCGGCATGCTCAATACACCATTTTAGGGCCGAATAACAATCCTGTAGCTGATTAGGCTGAGCATGCTCTGGTGCCAATCGATAATAGACAGATACACAGCAAAAACCGTGCTGGGATGCAAGTGACGCGTTAGCTGTACGATCACCAACCGGACTTCCCATAACCATACCGCCGCCGTGAATAGAATAAAATAATGGCAACTTCTTGTGCTTTGGCTGGATTGGTTTAATGATCTCTATGCGAATATCTGGGCCTCCAAAATAACTTGGTACTGTTTTTTCTTCAAAAGTAACTGGGAACAACTGCGTAACATCTATTTGCGGCATCATTTTTGCTTGATTTTTGCGTGATTCCATTAACATTGATTCAGAAAGATCAGTTGTTGGAAATAAATCAACAGCACTTATAATTTCTTGATCAACTAAATGTCTGCTTCTGTTTTTTTGCTCACTCATGGTTTTTAATTTCCTCGCTTTCTATCTATACACATCATTCATTATGATGTGCTGCTCATCGTTTTATGCAGAAATTTAAGCCCTTTCTAACTTTCTTTCGTCAGCTAATTTCCAACTATCATGTACACTCTCACATGCTAAACCTATTTTAAATAATGTAGACAGCTATTCATATGTCAATAATGGCTTAGATTCATTGTTAACACAAAAAAGGCACTGATGAGAAATTCTCACCAGTGCCATTTATTCTTTATTCATTATGTGAATACACAATTCTCTTAATCGTATCTATGGAGAGGAAATATTCCTTCGAAAGCTGCTCGATACTACTCTTACTCATAAAAGCATTTCTAATAGCGGCATTTCGCTGATCCAGTAATTGTCTACCACCGCTCAAGCTTCCCCAGTTTTTATATTCCTTTTCTTGCTTAGGAATGTAAAGAGCCTCTCCTTGAACATACTTTTGAATTTCCATAATTAGCTCTTCTGGCAATATCTTTGATGCATTAATATATTTCAACTTCGCCCGCTCCTTATTTTGACAATTAAAAATAAGGTGCAAAGCCAAAATATTAGAAAAGCTTATTCAGCGCTATAAAATGTTTCGCCCCACACAAAGTAACGCTTTTCCAATAACAGGCTTTGCATGAGTGGAAGAAGTACCAGATAATCTTAAGAGATTTTCCATCAGTAAGCACCCCCTTTTCCTAACAAGTATAACATAACTTCAAATGGAGAAGATCCGCATAGAGAAAACGTGAACTAAGCCTTTAACCATACGATAAATCGGTTTGTATTAATTTGATATTGATGTGTGCTTGGAAATAGAAGTAATTATTTTATCCCAGTCATCATAATGAAGTTCATGTCCAGTACCCTCCAATGTCAGCAAAACCGCATCCGGAATTTCATTAGCAAGATTTTCTCCATGTTTATAAGGGATAATGGGATCTTCAGTACCGTGTACAATCAGAGTAGGTGCAATGATTTCACTCGTCCTAACCAGATAGGATTCCCCACCTGCCAATAAGGCGTGATTACCCATGCTGGCGATATTGTTGCTTCTAACAAATTCTTTTTCCGCCAATGCGCCAATGCTCTTCTCATCAAAAACATGCTTTGAACCGACCAGAATCTTTGATCTATTAATGGCAAATTCGACCACTGATTGTTTGTTCGTCCAATCTATAGCCCCCATATTTGAGAAAAACTCAATAACGCTTTCCTCCATCGGAGGGAGACGCGGAGCAAAATTGGACGTTGAAACGAGGGTAATGGTTTTAACCCTCTCCGGATGCCGCAGAGCGATCATTTGAGTCAACATACCGCCCATGGACATGCCTATGATATGAGCTTGCTCAATCTTATAAGCATCCAATACTCTTATTGCATCATCTGCCATATCTTCAAAAGTATAACCCGGTTGACCAGGCTCGTAAGTTGTTGAACGTCCAACATCTCGGTTATCATAACGAATGATAAAACGTCCTGCATCTACCAAACGCTGACAAAATTCTTCTTCCCACCATATCAATGAGGATTGAGCCCCCATAATTAGCAAGATGGCCGGATGATCTGGCTTTCCGAAACTGTCTGCACATATATTAATCCCATTTACTTTTATTAGTTGTTCGTTCATATGAAACCCTCCAATGTTTCTTAAAAATAAAAAACACAGGCCATAGGCCTGTGCGCATACTGTAATCGAAAAAGAATTTGAGAATGAACACTGTATTATGATTACCTTTGGAAGACTATCAATTCAGTCACCGGGTTTATCATAAAAGGTTCATTCCATTTCCTTTGTATCTAGTTTATATGGCAGGAGGTAGGGTTACCCCTCTCCCCAATGATATAAAACTAAACTAGGTTACCGTGAAGGCAAACTAATCTTCGATTACGATGCACACAAAATAGTCTTAAACCACAAACCAATTCATTGTGCAAAAAGTATCGAAGAATTAGATCAACACACGTAACCCCTCCGTTCGTATAAGTTAAATTTATGCTAACATATGGAAAAGTCATATGTCAAATACTAGGCGGTTTCCTTTGTGTTAACCTTTATCCTAGTTTCAAAAAGCTATGTTGCCTCTTCCCTTATGTTTTTTGAAATTTTCGCAAATTGATTTACATACCCTGCCAGATAAATAGCGCAGCGCCAACAATTTGACGTTTTTTCTACGCTCAGCATTATTGGGCATATGCTTAAAATAGATCGGTTTCTCAAAACGCTAATCATATGGTCAGCCTGTTTTTTGAATCTTTCCTTTAAGTAACCTAAATACTTTTATTGTTTTTTCAGAGAAACCTTGAAAGAAATCACTTAGATATTTTTGGACAAGGAACCGTACCAAACTAAAGAATAAAGAAATAACTATTATAAACACAAATAGTTTTATTCCTGTTTCTATATATACCATTTAGATAACGCCCTCCTATTCAATTATCATTATATACTAATACATCGATTGAACTGGAACATGTCGATAACAACCGCTATCCGGACATTTAGCTGAAAAGGCTATCGCTTATAGCGGTAGCCCTTTGTGAATGAATTCTTATTATCCGATAGTTTAGAGAATTATTTTCTTTTTATTAATTTATGAATACTCGAAGGCTTTAAACCAGCTTGAATAAGCAATTTAATATTGAAACCCGACTTCCCATAGCTTAAACGATACCAATAGTAATTTATGTATTCTATCACGGAAAAAACATAAATCAACATACCAAAAAATAAGTCTCTTTTATTCTGTGCAAGCATTAACAACAAAATAACAATTATCACAGCCAAAAGAAAATTAATTCTTCTAAGCATGATTAGGATTTTCCGCATTAACAATGATTTCTCTTTACCTAATGATTGAGATCTAAATACCCAATACAGCACACCTTGAATTAATTGCAACACAAGAAATGAAAACGCAAGCAAGCTTGCGAATCCTAAATCTAGATACAGTTTAAATACAACAAAAAAAGAAATAGCCGCTACTAACTCACCAAAAGCTAGATTCAACAGGTGTTTTCTTAGTTTTCTCATAAAACTCCTTATAAAGATCACAAACACCAACTGTTTTAGATCAATTAATGTATTCATTTTACAACAGTATCTTGTTAACGATGAGCTACCACGCGGCAGCCCCTTCGGTGTTCAACTAACGTCCCCCATCCCTTAGTCATATTCGTTCAGGTAAAGTCCAGGTTGTTATTATTTCTTAACCTAATCACTTTCTCTTTGTATTTTTTTAACTTGGCTTCGAAACCGCTTCTATTTTGTTCAAAATCCTTTGTCCATTTATACATCATCTTCAACATCAGGATGTCTGGCTTATAATGACACTTTTCAATACCAAGATTTTGCTTAAGAAATCTCTTTAGGATTCTTATCCTTCGCGTCCACAATGGAGTATCAAGAAATATGATTGTATCGGCCATTTCATACAAACATTGATAGGACTCTCTATCTGTTCCTTCAATTATCCATGTACCGTGTATATCTATTTCCTTTATAACCTCAATTTGTTCTTCTGCTGAACGTTTATATCGTCCCATGGGTGTTTGATGATGGACTATGGAGTCAAGTTCATAACAAGGTACACTAACTTTCTGCGATAAGCGTTTAGCCAATGTCGTCTTACCACTAGCTACAACTCCAATAATGAAGATCTTTTTCATTCCTATTCTAGCTCCCTGCAACGAGCATATTTGATTTAAATGACTTCTCTATTGACAACAGGGATTCCTTCTAATGCAATTTTGGCAAGATATCGGATCACGGTTATAGAACGAATACTCATTAGCGTAACCTGCCCGTTAGATTAACAGCTGCCGTGGCTAAACTGCAACCCGAAAGATAGACACTTTAGAAAGAGTGATCATCTTTCGGGTTTTGTCTAGTCAGGGTAATGATCAGAAAGTGCACCTATACCCTCCAGTTCAAATTCGAGAGATACCTCATTATGTTGTAAATAATCCATAGTTATTTTATCAAGCAATTTTTAAGTACTTGTTTAAAAAATGCTTTGAAAAACGTTCATACTCGACCTAAGCAGGGGGGAAATCCTGATCAAAGGTCTATTTTATGACAAAGCAACTTCCAGTATAGTTCCATATGTAAGTTAATACTAGGAGGTTTTAACGCATGACAGAAGCCGTTTTGAAGCTTCGCAACGTGACCAAATCGATTGGCGGACGTAAGATCGTCGACAATCTTAGTTTCGATATACCAGCAGGCGAAGTATTCGGATTTCTCGGACCGAACGGTGCCGGCAAGACGACAACAATAAGGATGATTGTTGGCTTGATATCGATGTCGAAGGGCGAGGCCCTAATTAAAGGCGTATCCGTTCGCGAGCACTTCGAGCTTGCTATGACGCATGTAGGAGCGATCGTCGAAAACCCGGAAATGTATAAATTTTTGACCGGTTATCAAAACCTTGTTCATTTTGCCCGTCGGCATAAAGGCATTACGAAGGAACGGATCAATGAGGTCGTTAAGCTTCTCGGACTTCAGAACCGTATTCACGAGAAGGTTAAGCGTTACTCTCTCGGCATGAGGCAGCGGCTTGGCGTTGCCCAAGCGATTCTGCATCGTCCATCGTTGCTCATCCTTGATGAGCCGACAAACGGGCTCGACCCTGCAGGCATTCGAGAACTGCGCGATTATTTGCGCAAGCTAACGAGAGAAGAAGGCATCTCCGTCATCGTCTCTTCCCATCTTCTGTCCGAAATGGAGCTTATGTGCGACCGGGTAGCGATAATACAAGCCGGCAAGCTCATCGATATTCGCTCGTTGCAGGAAACTCGCGATTCGATACAGTCGAAGATCGTTATCGAAGTCAGCGATTTACTTGCCGCTCAGCAGCTGCTATCCGCCATCTTCGATGCAACCCGCATTACGGTGAAAGGCAATCAGCTCGAAATTGCGGCTGACAAAGCTGCCATCCCCGATATTACAAGGCTGCTTGTAAGCTCGGAGATTGACGTGCTCGGCATTCAAGCGGCGCAGAAGTCACTTGAAGAACAGTTCTTGGAAATTACCGGAGGTGAGATGGTTGTCTAGTCTGTCTAATCTAATTCGAAACGAAAATATGAAAATATATCGTCGTCCACGTACATGGCTTATGATCGCCTTCCTCGTTTTAACAATCGCATTAATGAGCGGCATCATGAAGTGGGAATCAAGCAAAAATAATACGATCGACTGGCAAAACAACCTGACCGAACGGAATAGCAACATGCAGCAAGAGCTTCAAGAAAACAAAGAACTCTCGGAAGAGGACAAAACATACTTCACTAACGAAATCAAGCTCAATGAATATTATTTGGAACAAAATACAAATCCTAACGAATTGTCATTGTGGAATTATGTAGATACATCATCATACTTAATTATTTTAGCGACGATTCTAACCGTCATTATCGCTGCCGATATGATTGCGGCCGAATTCACTTGGGGCACGATCAAGCTGCTGCTTGTCGGTCCGGCTTCGCGCACGAAGATTATGATCAGCAAATATATCGCCACGCTTGGGTTCGCGCTTCTGCTGCTCATATTGACATTTGCGTCTGCTTACGCAGCCGGAGGTATTCTCGAAGGCTTCGAAGGAACAAGCCAAGCGAGAATATCGATTACCGATGGCGGAGTTATCCAAGAAAGTTCCTATTTGTTGAATTCGTTGGAGAAATATGCTTTCTCGATCGTATCCATGCTCATGTACGTAACGATGGCTTTCATGATATCGTCCGCGTTCCGCAGCTCCTCGATGGCCATAGCCTTCTCGCTTCTGTTCATGCTGGTCGGCAATACGCTATCGGCGCTTCTCAGCGGCTATAGCTGGGTCAAGTATTTGCTCTTCTCTAACATCGACCTGACGCAATATATGCAAGGTGCGACGCCGCTAAGACCGGAAATGACGTTGACGTTCTCGATTATAATGCTTGTCGCCTACTACATCGTATTCCAATTCTTAGCTTGGTTACTGTTTACGAGACGCGACGTCGCCGCTTAAGGGCAATTCCAATACTAAGAACCTCGGGCACTGCTTGCAATAAGCTGTGTCCGAGGTTCTTTTGTTTTAATCCAACTAACCTGTCCCGTTAGTTAAACGATCTATATCCGATCTTTTAATTTTGGACGTGGATAAAAACTTAGAGTATCATCATTCTTTTGCAAAATTATATCTGGTTACGACCGCTAGTGTAGAAAAGACAACCGATCATTTTGGTCGATTGCCTTTGTTCTTAATTGAACCAACGTTATCCGTTAGCTTAAATCCACTTGAATAAATTAATGCCTCATGATTCATTGCTGAGTAAATAATATTATTTTCTATTCCGACACTTTATTTTCTGCGTTTCCCTGTCAATTCGGCGTCCGGTCGACTACTCTTTTTACCGAACCCACTGTATTGCAATTGAATCCGGTCTTCCGGGCGAATGTCGACAGTATACAGAACGAGCAGAAAGAACCATTCCAGCGGCTTCATCGCCACATAGATCACATCCGCTGCTGTCTTCGTACGAATCTGCCGACTAACCGGATATCCGTATTTGTCGTATAGTCGGCGAATCGTCCGGTGGCAAGCGGGCATGTACTGTTCCAGCACGTTTTCGAACGCGTTAGCGATCATCAGCTGGCGATTCACTGTAATAGACATGCCGTGCCGGATTCCCGGCCTAAGCGGCTTGACTAGGGATCGATGCCCCAGAGCGGCGACGGTGCACAAATAATGGCCATCCCCCGACACCATTTCCGGCGGTGGCGCCGGCAGCCTCGACAAGTAGAAGCCGCTCGTATCTAGAAACGCCCGCACTACGCCATCCGGCCGCTGCCCGAACAAGACTAGAAGCAATTGAACAACAAGCTGAACGGGGAATAGCAGTGCGATCCATAGCGCCGGAATTGCCCGGTGACGCATGATGATGAAGCGATGCAGAGGCCGCTGCCAGGCGGGCATCGTCTCCGCATCTTCCCCCCTTCCGAACGCCTTCCATACGTCCAATGAGCGCTTGAGCTGCGCCAGGTACAGCAGGCAAGACGTTAAGCTCCCAGTTTGAAGAAGCAACACGGAGAAGATCTCATTAAAATCGTAATTGGAAAAGCCGGTATGAATGAAATAGACTGCGGTCAGCGAGATGCAAAGAACCAAAAAGACGTTGCAGCAAGTATATACAATTGGAGAAAGCTTCCTATGATAGATTCTCAGCGCCCAATAGGAAAAGAAGCCGAGCAACCAGTCTACGCAAAGTACGGCACTATGCTTGTGGGACAGAGATGCGTATGCATATAATGGCTCTCCGGTTTCTGAGTACATTTTCAACGGCGCTCCTCCTGGTACCCCTTTCGCATCAAATATGAAGCCAACGATCAGGAGAAACGAGGCGATCGAAAGTAGAATGYCGTCTACGAGCCGTGTTAACGTCAATCCTTCGCCTTGTTCGCTTTCCCCAGCTTTTCGCGCGAACGTAAACACCGCCCGAATGAGGGCGGTGAACGCTAGGAGAAGAAATGGAGTGAACAACAGTAGCATTTTCTTGATGCTCCTTCCAGTCGATATTGGACAAGACTTGTGCGGCAGGCGCGCTTGTCGTTTCGTCGACATCGGGCGCGTCGCGTTTCGCCACCGCAATCACAATAAGGTAGACATCATCGTTGAATGCCCGATTTCAAAATTTTAAGAAAGCAGTTTTGGAAGCGGCGAATGCTAGATTCCCTTTGACGCGGTATGATACTTATCCAAAAAAAGGCAGTCTTTTGAGAGGAATCAAAGTCAAACTGCCGCTGTGTTATTAAATGAACGTGTCCTATTTGCACCTCCGAAGATTTTTTTTGATATAAGTAAAGAACTGACCATTTATCTAGTCAATGATACTCTGAATTTATAATTCAAAAAAAGAGAAAAATGATCATGTATATTTTCCTATTTATTGGTCCTTACTGCCCATTAACGTAGCGTAGGGCTGCCATGTGGCAGCCCTTAATGCTTAATATGAGACCTGATATCGGAATTACAGCAGCGAGGTTACGAACTTCACCTCCGGAAAGCGGCTATCCGGTCCTTTCATTAAGATTCCGCCTTGATTTTTTAGATAAATATCGAAGAAATCCAGCATATAGGCATTGATAACGGAGTTCACTCTTTCGGGCGCAATCTTTCCTGTAACTCCCAGCATTTTGAAAATCGGAGAAATGAGCTGTACGTCGGTAAAATTCAAATGCTCCGTATTGTCGATATAGAGGAATTGTCCCCCTACGTCAACCGTTTCGCGCATCCGTTCAAGCTCTACCTTTTTATCTTCCGTTACTTGATCCATCCACTCTCTTGTGTTGCCCATACGTTTAAGCTCTGCCTCCGTATAGGCGTGGTTATCCTTCACCATTTTTAATCTTTCGAATTCGCTTTGCGAGTTCATGAACAAAAACGGCTTTCGCAGACCCTCTCTCTCACGCAGTCGATAAAGCGCTCCATCCAAGTCTATTCCAACCGTTATTCGTGGATCGTAAGTAGCGTCATAGGCCGTCGCTCCTCCGATGGAATGACCGAACACCCCGACATGTCCAAGATCAATCCTCCCCTTTAGATGACTTGGAATCTGCCCCGATTGGATGAGCTCGAATTGGTCCAGGGTAAACGCCACATCGTCGGTTAAAACTTTTCCCAACTTGTCGCGATTTCCGCTTTCCGTCCGGTAATCATGATCGGGCGAGAATAAGTCGTTGGTTGTGCTCGTCGTGATTCGACCATCCGGAAACTCGGTTGCAAATGTATTGTAGGTGTGGTCGATCACTGCCACGATATATCCGTGACTCGCAAGATTTTCGGCTTGTGACGTATGGAGGAACCTGGAAGAGCCGAACCCGGGATTAGCAAGGATCAGCGGGTATGAAGTCTGTGCCGAAGAGACTTCGGCCCCCGAATAAGCATGACTGGATACGTACTTCAGGTGTTGAAGAGTAAACCCGGGAAGGCCATAATTCCCGGCCATATAACGTAAAATCTGGGGATTAGAAATAAAGGGAGCGTATTTACCGGTGCCAGCTTGAGCCGGATACCATACCTGAACCATCAATTCTCTCTTACCATCTCTGGCTTCGTCGAAAATCTCTTCCCTCTCTGTATCCACAAAATGATAAGTTTGCGTTCCTACCTTAAATTCGCCTGTCGGTTCAGGCAGCTTAAATACAGGAAAAGCATACATGAGACCCGCTGTAACGACCAGCATTAGCGCTATAGCGGTATTAGCTGAACCCAACATGAATCGCGGGATTTTTTTTTGGACGTTTTTTTTAAAATAGCTATAACCTGAAATGGCTAAAAAAATGATCGTTATGCAATATAGGAAAAATAGCTGAACTCTGTATCCTTCCACCGTCGAATGAATGACCAGTAAAAGTGTGGCGATCCCGCTTGCAACGAATACTGAAATTTTACGCCGTCCTTTTTTTAATAGGACTGTTAATGCAAACAAGCCGATGTTTGACAAAAAAAGCAACAGTTCAAACAGCCTCATCTCGATTCTCCTTTTAAAAATTTCTATGTTTCTTTATTCCAATATTATCCTGCCAAACTGGCCTAAGCTATCGCTTTGCCTTACATCTACCTTACAATTTTGTAAGACGCTTATTTAGCACGTAACCATGAAGTGGTAGCCATGGTAACCATTCCTGAGACTGATCTTGCGACCCACTTTTCTTGTCCACCCTGATAAACTGACCGTTAGCTCAACGAGGCTGCCGATTTATTTCGGCAGCCTCGTCCTGATGATTATTTACCTGTTAGCTTAATAAAGCATCGTCTGCCTAAGACTTTATTTTCTTATGACACCGCTGGCGCCTGGCTAGCGTCTTGAGCTTGTTCGCATGCTTTTCAATTTTTTGAATACATTTATGTATTCGATTAACAGGAGGACACAAGTCATGTCACAACTCGGGCAATCGTTTATGAGAGGTACTCTGGTTTTGTCTGTTGCTGCTTTCATCAATCGTATTCTCGGTTTTATCAGCGGCATGTATATAGCTCGCGTACTGGGCGCAGAGGGAATCGGCATCTTGATGATGGCGCATCCGCTTGTTCCGCTCGTCATTACGATTACGGAGCTTGGATTACCGGTGGCAATTTCCAAGTTGGTCGCAGAGGCCCAAGCTCGCGGCGAACGGATGAAAGTGAGGCGCATTCTGTATGTCTCACTCGCTGTTACGGGCGTTTTGAGCGTAGCGCTCACGACCATATCGTTACTTGGATCAGAGTGGATCGCGTCAATTCTGTTAAGCGACCAGCGGGCTTATTACGCCATGCTAGCGATTACACCGATCGCACCGATTATCGCAGTCTCCGCCGTATTAAAGGGTTATTTTCGGGGCATGCAGCAGATGAAGACCATTGCAGCTTCCGATGTGCTGGAGCATACGGTTCAAATCGCTTGTGTGCTAGCGTTGGTACACCTATTGCTGCCTTACGGAATTGCTTACGCAGCTGCTGGTGCAATGGCTGCCTCTGTCGTCAGCGAAGCGATAAGCCTCTTATTTCTGATGACAAGCTACAAGCTATATGGTGAATCAAAGGTATCGGGCGAGACTTGGGCGAGCCATCTGAAACAAGGAAGAAGCACACTCGCCGAGCTGCTGCAAATCGGACTTCCGACGACTGGTCATGGTATCATTCATTCGTTATACAACGCCTTCCAGCCGCTTCTTATTACAACCAGCCTGGGCCTGTACGGCATCGGCACAGCTTTAGCCACGAAGCAATTCGGTCTGCTGGCCGGCTATGTGTTTCCGCTATTATTCATGCCAAGCTTTATCACGCAATCCTTATCCACCGCTCTTATTCCCGCGATTGGTGAGGCCACGGTGAACAAGAATAGTTTGCTCATACATGAGCGGATGAATCAAGCTATGATATTGGGACTTCTGATCGGTGCGCCAGCAACCGTTATCCTGTACGAATGGGCAACTCCACTAACGACACAAGTCTATAATGCGCCTGAGGCAGGATTACTTCTAAAAATACTGGCGCCTATGTTTTTTCTACATTATTTCGATGCTCCACTTCATGCGATTCTACTTGGCCTCGGTCGCGCGAAAGCAGCTCTATGGAATTACGTAATAGCTACTGTATTTAAGGGTGTCTCGGTCTTCGTGTTAGGCAGTCAATTAGGAATCGTTGGTGTTGCGTTCGGCATCGGTATTGGCATTTTGATACAAACGCTATTGAACTTTTTTTCCATCTCGAGTTCGATCGGATTTTATGGGAGCATTCGTCCTTATATCAAGGTTGGGATCTGCATGATGCTAATGGCAATCTGCGGACACTTGACCTATAACCAGCTAGTCAGCCACGGTATGCCGCAGTTATGGTGCGTAATCATTTCAATCTTCTGTTCCTTGTTTCTTTATTTCGCTGCTCTAGTCGTGACAGGTACGTTGAATTGGAAAAGCACACGTCATAAATTTTCAATTCCATGGTAAGAAAAAGCAGCAGTCATGATTCGATATGTAAAAAGAATAAATAGTATTAGAATGGATGTCTTTATTCCACCCGATTTTTCGAGTTGTCATACCGTTAGACTCCATAAAATAAGTTTTGGACTGAACTTAGAAATTGAAATAGCGACAGCCAAGGACGAGAAAACAAAGAGTCCTAGACTGTCGCTATTTTATTGAACTTACGTGTCCCGTTAGTTGAATCCCATTATTGAACAGACGATGATCAAAAAAGCTCTATCAACACGGTAAAGTATAAGAGCCAGCGAGATAGGTTCTTCAGTTACAAAAACTAGTTTCCCTTGCTTCAGTATAAACATTTTTACTAACTGATGCCTCTCTATAGCCCAATGAATGTGATAAACTCATTTTCAATTAACTGTTTTTCAATCCAGTAAATCATCTCATTGATTAATTCACCAATTAAAACCCTATTTTCTAAATAACTATTTAAAAAGCTCTCTGTTTGTGTCATAAAATATGGTTGTATGTATTCTGTTAGTTCAGTCTTTTTTTGATTAAGTAAGTATTCCCTTATTAAGACAAGTCCACTTTTAATCTGATTCCAATATTCCCTTGAAATTTCAAAACGATCGAAACTTTCGAAAGGTTCATATCCGTTTTTAATCGCTGGTCTTAAAAGGACAAATAAGTCATCTTCAATATATACAGACTCAGCATTTCTATAGGCTTTTCTTAAAACACCTGGGAATAATTCATGGTAATTTTTATTTACCAATTGATTTAATCCTAGTAGATGATTCAAATTAGGATTCCTCCCTTGTGTTTTATATGAACACCCTATGCCGCACTCTAAACTTCCCTTTAATTCTTCAATGAATTCAACGACTCCCACTCAACTATCCTGCCAATTAGCTTAACGAGAAAGGAGCAGCTGCCATCCGGCTAACTGCTCTATGGTCCGTTGAACTATCGTTCCCCGTTAGCGTAATGAAGGGCTACCACATGGCAGCCCTTTCGGTGTTTAACCATCGTTTCCCTTTAGTTTAATAATTTGGACGTTTTTGATGTACCGCTTTTAGGTCTTCCAATTAGAAATGAGACGGGGAACTCATAATGCTCAGTGGTAATTAAGACCACTCGCCAATATCTGTTGGTACTTCTCTGGTTGCTTGAATAGTCATCATTCCACATAATAAGCAGCTTAGACAGCTCATTCTGCACCTCAACAATCTTAACCTCTACATCAGAAATCCCACTATATAAATCAAGTAAAGGAAACCATGTTCCGGATACTTTTTCGAATAAGAAATCCCATAAGTCAGTTTCTTCTCCGATATCATATAAATACTGAGTTAGTTCCTCCACTTTATTCAATAATCGGTTATTCTCAACAAGAGATTCTAATGGTGTTGGTATATATTCTAGATAAAAAGTTGAGTCGTCTCCATAGAATTCCTTGAAACATTGAAAATGACAAAAGAAGGTTTCTTCTTTTTGTTCCATGCTAGTGCTATCGTAGTTTGTAGTTATTTTCAATGAACACGGGTTATTGTTATTCATCATCTTATCTTCCAATGTTATTTTTTGTTTACATATGCAACACTTATAATCCAAGTATTAGCCTCCTCCTTTTTAATTTTCGCTTCAAAAATTATATTACCATGAATTGTAACTAAACTGCCCGTTAGTTGAACAAAGGGCTGCCTCACGGCAGCCCTTTAATTATTGAACTATTGTTCACCGTTAGTTCAATCATATCAACTCTGAGATAAACATTGGTGTAGCTCCTTCCTCTGTATTAAAGCCAAATTTATTATAGAAATCCACTGCATGAGGATAAGAAATTAATACTTTTGTTTTACACCCTTTATATCTATCAAGCATTATATTCATCATTTCCTTACCTATACCTATACTCTGATAACTCGGATTAATAAGCATATAATGAAAATATACCGTTAAACTACCATCTGACAAAGCATTTATTAAACCGACAAGCTTTCCTCCTTCCCAAGCGGTAACAATTGAATGAGACCCTCTGATTGCTTGTAAAAGCTCGTTTGGATACTTGCCAGACTCCCATTCTACCGAAAGAAATAGCTCTTGGAGTGCATCCTTAGTGATATCCTCTTTGCTTGAAGCGTAATAAATACTCACCCCTATACCTTCCTTTCATAAAACTAACTACGCCACAACATCTGTTTTAAACTCCCATACTTCAATGGTTTTGCAATCCTTACGAAGCCATAAAATGATAGCGACAAAGGAATTTCGGATTTATCAAAGTGAATAATCACTTTATTTACCTCAATATACTATTAAAAAGATGTATAGAAAATGGATTAACTGATGTGGAATTTGTATTTATTTACTTTAGAGAATTCATGAGAATACTTCTTTTATTTAAGCTTACTAATCCTAAGAGGCTTATAGCGTTAATCTGCCCGTTAGTTATCGAGATGTGAAGCTGATTCCGTCCTACTTGTATGCAGGTAAGGTTATCATTTTATTTATTTCATTATTTTAAGAGATACTTATAATATGCTGGGAATTCTCGTATTAAGGAGTAAATATCTCTAAACTCAAAGACTTTGGCATGAGCTGAGTACACTTCTTTAATATCCATTTTTCTAAACGCTAATTTTGTTCTAGATATATGAAAGTATTGAGTAATAACCATCACAGACTCTAAATCTAATTCATCCATTATCTTGCTGGTATTTTGGGCGGTCATATATGAGTTGTACCCATTATTATCCTCTATAATTTTATCTTCCGGTAATCCTTTATCTATTAAGTATGATTTCATAACCTTTGCTTCATCGAAACCTTCCTTACCAATACCGCCACTTACAATAATAAAAGTAAAGTAGCCCCCTTTATAAAGCTCTACGGACTTATCTAATCTTGCTTTTAACCGCTCAGAAGGCTGTCCATTAACTTCTACTTTATTTCCTAATACTACAGCTGCCTCAACTGGTTTCAATTCATCATTCAACCCATCTATTATCACGAAAGTAGTGTGAATGATAAACCAGATGCAAAGACTTGCTACTAATATTCCAAATCGTTTAATGAAAATATATTTCAATCTCTCACCTGCATTCTCTCATATTTCTCCATAATCATACCCTAATTTTATCACACAAGGGTGCATGAAACATTCCACGCAGACGTCCCACCGACTTAAAACTTTATATGTATTATCAAAATTGAAACTAATTGCCCGGCAGTTGAATGCCACGCCAGCTGCTTACATCGCATTGGGCAAATTCATTATCACCTGCAGCAACCACCGTGCCGTCCGATTTAAGACCGAGCGTATGAGCGCAGCCCGCCGCTACCGCCACTATATCGCGCCAGCCACTTACATTGCATTGGCCATGTTCATTCCTACCCAGAGCGACCACCGTGCCGTTAGATTTAAGCCCGATTGTATGATTACTTCCCGCTGCTATCGCCACAATACTGCTCCAGCTGCTTACATTGCATTGGTCATGCTTATTCAAACCCACAGCCATCACCTTTCCGTCAGATTTAAGCCCGACGGTATGAAGGTAACCTGCCGCTGCCGCCACTATGTCGTGCCAGTCGCTTACATTACATTGGCCATACTGATTATTACCCACAATCATCACCGAGCCGTCCGATTTAAGCCCGACGGTATGCCAGTCACCAGCTGATACTCCCACCATATCACTCCAGCCGTTTACATTGCATTGGTCTTCATTATTTCGGCCCACAGCCACCACCGTGCCATCAGATTTAAGCCCCACGCTACGACGCCATCCCGCCACAACCGCTATAATATCGCTCCAGTCATCTACATTGCATTGGTCATGCTTATTCCAACCCACAGCAACCACCGTGCCATCAGATTTAAGCCCGATTGTATGAGAATTACCCGTGTTCGTCGCCATATGAACATTACTTGCCGCAATCGCCACAATATCGCTCCAGCCGCTCACCTCACATTGGCCATATTTATTATCACCCACTGCCGTCACCGTTCCGTCCGATTTAAGACCAACGGTATGTCGACGACCCGTCGCTATTGTAGCTTTAGGCCATCGTTTCACCTTTAACGCCGCTTCAAATGGTGAAGTGTAATCCATGTTTTTCCTCCTTGAAACAAAACTTATTTTTTGATCAGATTATGCTTCTTGCGAACTGCATAAACACCTAACATTATAAGTATTTCGCACATTCAATAAACGATCCTCCCCGTTAGCACAATCACTTATCTCAGTTTCATAGCTTTAGTGTCTTAGATCTCCACACTCGATACAGTCCGACAACTAGAAAGATAAAAGCAACAACTTCTATGATTCTAGGGATGATATTCAGTATTGTGATCATCTCTCCAAATGTCATTCCAAGCGGTAATGTAGTACCGTTCGCATCATAAGAATTAATGAGTCGACTTATTGTAAAAGGTGCAATAAAATCATAGATCTTCAATATTAAAATAATAAGAAAGAAGTAAAAGCCTGCAATGAAGTTATTTTTCCTGCACTGTATAAGTCCAAAAATTAATAAAAATATGAAGAAAATCGAAAATACAATTGCAAAAATTCCTAATATAACCACCAAATCACCCCTTTTTTTCACAAAATTGATATTCATATCTTACGTTTGCCCCAAGGAATAATTCCACTATCTTTCCCGTTAGAATAATGAAATGAGCAGGCTACCGAAGTACCTGCCCATCACTGTCTATCATTTAACTATATTTCTCTGTTGCTTCATTAATCGCTGCCGCCGCTTACTTCTTTATGATGGGTATCCATATTTCACTTTTAAATTGCGGTGATGCTACATCCTTATGCTCATGCCAGAGCATTTCCGGCCCGTTGTTTAGCTCATATTCCGCGGATGGAAACCATTCGGAATAAATGCGCCCCCAGATCTCTTGAAGCGTACTTGGAAAAGGGCCGACGGCTGTGAATACAGCCCATGTAGAGGCTTGCACCTCCAACTGGGCTAGACCATCCCCATCTCTCGTTGTGGCCGCCCCAATGTAATGATCGAGCTCTCCTTTCTCCTCAAACCGCTCTTCACTGAAATTCGTGGAAGCACTGATTAGTCCTGAAGGTTGAACATTCGAAAAACTCTTAATCTTATCAATCATTTCTGGAGTGAGTCCTTCAAACATCGATGCAATCTCCGGATTCACCCCTTGAAATACGATTGGCACTCTTTTTTTGATTCCCACGATGCGAAAAGCCTCTTTGTCTTCAATACGGTAATTCATTTCACTTCCTCCTTTGATAGTCAGTTGAAACGTCATCCGCGGGAAGGCTTTGAGGGACTGTCCATGGATTCGGGCTTCCGAGGGATTAATCCCATGCATGCTTTGGAAAGCCCTAGCAAAGGAATCCGGCGAAGTATATCCGTATTTCATCGCAGCATCGATGATCTTGATGTCACTGTGGCTTAGCTCGAGTGCTGCCAAAGTTAAGCGTCTTCGGCGAATGTATTCCGACAGAGTAATGCCTGCAAGAAATGAGAACATCCGTGTAAAATGATATTCTGAACAGCAGGCAATTTTTGCTGCCTCCTGGTAGTCCACATGATCAGTAAGATTCTCCTCAATATAGCTTAAAGCTTTGTTAAGTTTCGCCAGCATATCCATAATATCGCCTCCCCTCGTTACTCAAAGCATAGCAGAGAAGGTAATTCCCTTCCCGACATTTACTGCACAATACTGTAGGTTCACTCTCAGCTCAGTGAACAGAAGACAAGTCTAGTAGGAAGGCCCCCTGCTCCTTTGTTGTCTCGTTGAAATTAGAAGGCAAATCCATAGGATTAAGTACATGAAAAACAACCGTAGAGTAACAGAAAAAACAATGAGCAGCTGCTGCGGCAGACTACTCATTGTTTTCACGCTAACGTGTTCCACTAGCTGAATCACTTTTTTATTTTAAATTAATTAAATCTGGAAGTTCATTGAACTATCGTTCTAAAAATCTCCAGCCAGCTGCTAACATCACCTTCGGGATATAAGCGTAGGCCATTAATAGGCAGGATTCTAAATGCAATACCTAACTTTAAATTATTGTGAGATGCAAGAAAATCAGCCTTATACTTTTTACATACTGCTTTTTGCGCGTCCATTTTATTCACTTTATTGACAGTAACAACGGACAATTGCACTAATCCAAAATCGATAAATCTTTTATAAACCAAGCGTCTGTAGCATTATGCTCTGAACCATCTAATGGTTTTTCAAGTTGTTGGAAACCTAATTTGATGTAGAGGAGATTTGCTGCTTGAAGTTTCTTCAATGTTTCTAAATAACAATTTGTATAGTGTTCCTTGGCGAAGTCGAGTGCTACTTTCATAAGATCATTCGACAGACCCATACCTTGAGCTTCCGGTGTAATGTATAGCTTTTGCAATTCACAAATTCCCGGATTCTGCCCAAAAGGTGCAATCCCCACACCGCCTACCACTTCGTTTTGTTCATTCACTACAACCCAGTACTTTGAATTTGGTTGTTCCTTGTAATATTGTGCCAGACTGCTGAGTTGAGGGTCAAAATATGCTGTTCCCGGAATGTTTAGGTTAAACGATTCCAATGAGCGTCTAATAATTCGCTCTATTGTTTGATTGTCCTTTTCTTCAATTTCACGAATTTGCATTGATACATTCTCCAGTATCTAAGTAATTTTAATTCTAATATTATTCGCCAAATGATTCAAATTCAAGTATCCAGCCCGTTAGCTCAAGCGATATTCTGAGTATTTTGAAAAAATGTTGGATTTCTTATCACAAATAAGTCAATTAGGAAAAGTAATTTCTAATGTCTTATCATCTTGCTCTTCTCCTTTAAGAATAATTGCAACGACGTCTTCTTTTATCCATGTAAACTCGAAATTTTCGGCCAAAAGTGTCTTGCCATCATTATTAATTCTTTCTTCGATAAAAGTTCGTAGATGTCCAATTTTTCCATAGTAAATTCGTATCGGTGCATTCGAAAAAAAAGCATTCTGTCCTCGAACCCTAATTTCAACTTGGTTTTTTTGTTAGGGGAATTTTGAGTGAGAATTAATTTTTCTGCATAAACAAATTGGAAATAACCGTAGTACAAAATAGCAATTGGTATGGTTATGATACACAGGACTATAGCCAAAGCACGAAAGGTTCTTTCTCGTTCTTCTTTTCTATCTACCATTTAATGCACCATCCCACCGTCATTAAGATATTGTTTATCTTCGTAGTACACAAGCAAAACATCTCCAAAGAAGATTGCCATCAAAAACGCTCTCCATTAATATTTTAAAAACACCGTTAATGCACCTGTCTCCTTATTTCTGCATTTACTTCATTTAGGAGGCTGCTAGGACATTATATTTCATTTACTTTAATCCAAAAAGTGTAACTTTCAGGTGTTCTATTTCATGTTTTCGACTCGGTCATTTCCACGCTAAACTGCCCATTAGTTTAACAACTTCAGCAGGCAAAAGGAAAAACCTCCCCGCAGCACCCTGCAGAGAGGTTCTCCCAAATAAAATATCTTCTAATTGCACTTATCCTTAAGTATCTCCACCGCTATGATATGCACGTTGGTACTCATCGTTTTACTACCACAAAAACAACTCGTTCCCTTTTAGCTTGAAAACAGCTTCCATGAAATAATAGTCGCCATAAATGATTGAAATATGAATGTCATGATGATGATACGCTGCTGAACCATTGATCAACAGATGATCAGAATCCGTCGTCCAGTCGCAGCGAGAAACGTCCAGCGTTTTCAACAGCTTCAGTGCGGCATTCAGATAGACTTCCTTTTCGTACTCGCCAACCGCTTTGGCGATTTCGATCAGTCCGCAAGCCGCGATCGCCGCTGCCGTGGAATCTTCGTAAGCGGGCTCGTTCGGTTGACGGAAATCGATCGGAATAATGCCGTAATCCGGAATATTCGCCATAAAATAATGTGCCACGCGTTTGGCTGCCTGCAAATACTCCTGCTTCCCTGTATGCTTATAACTGATCATAAAGCCGTACAAAGCCCACGTCTGCCCACGCGTCCACGACGAGCCTTCCTCGAATCCTTGACCGCCATAAGTTCGGACAACGCTTCCCTTGAACGGGTCGAACTCCACGATATGATTCACGGAACCGTCCGGCCTAATAAAAGCATCGAGAGCGGTGTCCGCATGCTTCATCGCGATTTGCGCATATCGCGGATCTTTGGTTTCTTCGCTCGCCCAATACAGAAGAGGAAGATTCATCATGCAATCCACGATCGCCCACCCTCTCGTATCTTCGCTGGTTGTATCATCGTTCCAAGCGCGGATAAACCCGCCCACCAAGTTTAATCGTCCAGCAAGCAAGTTGGCGGCATGCAGCGCCCTCTTGCGAGATTCCGTATTACCTGTAACTTTATAATTGGCCACACTTGTAGGCAGCCACATAAAACCGACATCATGATGCAGACCGTAGAATTGATGGAGACAAGCATCCAAAGCATCTTCCGTGAAATTGGCGATATCCTTGTACTTCTGAGCCCCGGTTTCATGGTACATAAGCCACATCATGCCGCCCCAGAATCCATTCGTCCACCAGTTGATATCTTTTTTGATCTGGTTATCGTGCTCACCGTTACTTGTGGTATATGGTATTTTGCTGCTTGATCTTTCACTTACTGCGCCTATTTTGGCTGTTATTTTGGAAACAACATTTTCAATCCAAATTTGATCGTCAGTCTGTAGGTTCAACATCTTTTCACTCCTATTCTTATCTTTCTAAGGGTTTCGCCTTTTCAAACCTATTTGGATATGTGCATATCTCTTTCGTGTATTGAAACAAAGTATCGCTCTCCAAGCTCGAAGTTAAATACACCATCCGCTGTTTCAACAATCTGAACAGCAGGCTGCTGTCCCCCTTGGAAAGGAATAAGCACCGTCAAGAAAGTAACCGTACCGCTGAATCTATCTTGGAAGCGTACCCTTGTCGAAGGCCTTGAGAGATCGGTCTCATCAGACAACCTTCCTTGTAGAAAATCCAATTCTCCTATATAGCTTGTCGCAATCACCAGATTCGCAATTTCGCTCGTCGCAATCACGCCGCCCAAGTTCGCCTTCACTTCGACAAAATCCAGATGGAAATAGCGCTGAACGCTATGGTTATTCAGCCCATCTACCCGATCCGCAATAAGAACGAACCGATTATCGACCAGTGAAATATGCCGGTGATGAATCACCGGTTCGTAGTTTGTATGGCAGGCGCTGGCGAGCCGGTAGAAACCTCTATCCTCCACATTGTAGATTCCGCCGGGTTTTTGCGGTCCGTATTGAAAGGGGCGAATATACTCAAAATGATCTCGCTCATCGATTAGCAGCGTAGAGTGAAAATTTGAACTCTTGAACTGTTTGCGGTCCTCATCATCTCGATAACAAAAAAATCCGGGATCGCAAATCATGTCTTTTCCGAGCGCAGTAAAATCAAAGCTCATCAAATCAATGTGGGCATGGGCATTCTGAACAGGGCTTTTACATGTAAACAAAAAACTAAGAGCCTTTGAATCCCAGCCGCTGCGGATAATTGCTTGATGCAACGTTCGATTCCAAAACGTCGTCGGCTTATCTAGTACAAACTGTCTGCCCTGCAGGGAATACAGCTCTTCCACGAATTTACTGACATCGAGCGCTCTCCATACATGCTTGCTTGCTTCCCGTACCACCTCGTTCACATCGATCAAATTCGTTGCAAGTCCGAGCCAGGATACATCCTCCAATGCAAAGTACCCATAGACGCCGGACATTACAGCAAGGGGATTCGCATAGGAATCACCGACAGGCACACATTTCCCGGTTGGTCTTAACGAGTAGATCGAGTAATCCAAATTTTTCCTAAACCGCTCCATGTACGCTGGTGAGAACTGAAAATGGAAACGTTTAGCCAGAACCACAGCCAGCCCGAACCAGAACATGCAGCCATTATGATACGATGGGCAACCCTCGATTTGACCGCCGTCCTCCGTCAGCTGCCCTATGCTGCACTTCTCGATGCCATCGATCGCAAAAGCCTTCCATTCTTCCGCTTCTTTCAGCTCGGGAAAATAAAGAGCCGTCGTCAGAAGACCCAAACACTCCATTAAATAATGATTATGATCCGCTTTAGGCCACAGCTGAGGCGACACGTTGCGCAGAGCTTTTATTTGCTTGTAAATGACCGTTAAATACTGCTCCAACACTGCCTCCGTAAACAGCTCTGAATGACCTAGATGCTCCAGGATAAGCGGCCAAATTTTGTAGGCTCGAATACCAATCTCCAAAACCCTGAGCGGATGGCATTCCGTAAAATAGTCAAGCGGCTTATCGAGTAAGTCCTCGGGAATAGTGACGAACTCGATCCAGTCCATCATTTCGTCGATGACCTTAACACCGTACTTTACATCCTTAGTGAGAGAATAGGCTTCCAGCAAGTCCTGCCAATGTGTCATGCGATTCAGCTGCCATAAATATTCATTATCATTATGTCTGCGCTCCAGCCAGTTAGGCGGGTGCCCTACAAACTCCCTGACTCCCCCCGTACCGGGAAGCATGATCATACCTCGATAAGCGAGTTCTGCATTCGCGATCGTCTCGCGCACATGATCAGGCATATGGGCTGCTATATAGGCGGCTTTATCTTCCATCGGCTCTAGCCGCGAACGCAAGTTAGCTAGCAGCTCTGTTGTACTTATCGGCTCAATCAACAATGATTGCAGATTCATTTCTTCATCTCCATCATATAATTTTTGTTTCGTTACGATGTTCTCGATCACATTTTCGATAACGTGTACAATTCAGAAGGAATACTCCCTCCGAAATGATCACAACTCCGGAGGGAGGGGTTCCAACTATTTCATGTAACGGTCATATGCACCTTGTTCCAGTTCAAGCAATTGCTTGATGCCTAAGTCTTCCAACTCCTTAATATACTTGCTGAATGTCTCATCGTTGATCGGTTCTACGCCGAGCACCCATCTCTGCAGCTTTTCCTCGACGTAGGTCAATACGCCCGCGTTTAGCTCCTCAAATTTGGTCCGTTCCTCATCCGTATAAGAGATCGGCGGGTAGGCCTGCATAATATAACCATTGTCAATGTATTCCTTGATACCTTTCAACGCAGTCGCGTTTGTCCATTGTTCTTCGTAAGCATAGTCTTGATGGAAGGCCAGCTCGATCTGAGCTCCCTCTTCCTGAAGCTGTTGAATAACTGTCTTTTCTTTATTTTTCAATACGGAGTCTTTAAACTTCGGCTCGCCGTCCACGAGGTCATAGTCCTTTCCTTCGATGCCAAAGTTCATCAGTCTCCGACCCTCCTCGGAGAACCAGAAATCCATATATTTGATCGCTTCGACGGGATGCTTGGTACTCGCTGAGATTCCCCATCCGCTCGCATGCGTCCCTTTACGGGAACTCTCTTCGACAACTTTGCCCTCAGTATTCACTGGTGGCGTCATCGGAACAAAGGAGAAGCTAGGAATCTTAGACGCAAGAATATCATTGAAATTAGCCGTGCTGGCGAACCAATCGTGCGTCATGCCGCCGACATTGTCTCCGAGCAAAATGTCACGCGCTTTCGCTCCGCGGGTGAAAATTTCTTTATCAATTAAGCCTTCCTTGTACCACTTCGCAATATTTTCGATTGCCGTCTTATATCCTGGCTCATACATGCCGTACTTGACGACACCGTTGTCCGCGTAAAATCCACGTTTGGCTGCATCAGCCCCGCCCTGCACACCCCACTGGATCAGCAGGTCGTAAATTCCGTCCAGCTTCGACCTGCTGAAATATGGAATTTCATCCKTTGCTCCGTTGCCGTTCGGATCCTTTTCTTTGAATGCTTTCAATAGTGCATACAGCTCATCTACCGTTTTCGGTTGCTCAAGTCCCAGTTTTTCCAGCCAATCCTGGCGTACAAACCAGCCCCTAGCAGCCGGTCCGTCCGGAGTAAAGTTAAGGAAATACGTTTTGCCGTTATTGGCTTTCATATATTTGGCTGCATCAGGATGTTCGGAAAAGAACTTTTTAATGTTCGGGGCATGTTCTTCAATCAGTCCATCTAGCTCAAGAAAGGCTCCTTCAACCCCTAGGCTGTCGTACTGCTCCTTAATTTGATGATGAACCAAATCAGGAATTTTCCCGGAAGCCATCATTGTATTGAACAGTTCTTTACTATTCGTCGAAGCTTTAGATGCCGTTCCTTTCAACTTAATATTGGTCATCGCTGCCGCTTCTTTGAAGATGGGCCAGTTATCGTCGAAAATAAACTTATCTGAGTAGTGCATATGGATCGTCAGCTCAAGCGGGTCTTTTGCGATTAGTTGCCCGGATAGCTGCTTTGTATCCGCTTCTTTTGAATTATTCGCAGGACTTCCACTATTTTGCGGCACATTATTGTTGCTACAGCCCGCTAGCAGCATACCGACTGTTACCATGATTAATGCAGATGCTTTTATCCTTTTTTTGTTACCCATATTTATGACCTCCCAATATTGGTTTCTTGATTTCATAATAAAAGATTGAAGCAGCCACTAGCCTTTGACGGAGCCGATCATGGTGCCTTTGACAAAATATTTCTGAATGAAGGGATAGGCTGCAACAATCGGAATAATGGAGACGATGATCGTTGCATAAATAATTGTTTCCTTTGAATATACCGCCATATTGCCCATCTCGTCGCTCACGTTCATCTCTACGATGAGTTTCTTTAGCAGGACTTGCAGCGGTACCTTGTTCTCGTCTCTCAGCAGGATCATCGTCCAGAAATAACCGTTCCATCGATGCACCGCATAGAACAATCCGATCGTCACAAGCGAAGCTTTGGACAGCGGCAAATATACTTTCCATAAGATCGTAAGATCATTTGCACCGTCAACCTTAGCCGCTTCCTCGAGTTCCTCCGGGATGGTCTGGAAGAACGTTCTCATGAGGAAGACATAGAAAGTCGTAATTGCGAAACCGATAATAATCGTAAATCTACTGTCGAGCATGTTCAAATCTCGAAAATTAAGATAGGTCGGAATCATGCCGGGTTGGAACCACATCGTCAGCGCGATAAAGAAGCTGATGGCCGTACGCCCCATAACCCGTTTCTTGGATAAGGCATAGGCACCACAAATGGTGAGAATTAAATTGACGATTACACCGAATATGGTGTAATAAAACGTGTTTAAATAGGCAATCCAAATTCCCTTTTCCGATAGTACCTTTGCATAGGAGTCAAAGTTAATATCGTGCGGCAGCAAGATCACCTTGCCTGTAACGACCGATTGGGAGGAGCTTAAGGATGCAGATAAGACATAGACAAACGGGTACAACGCAAGCAAAGCGATAATTCCAAGAAATACACAATTAAAAATATAAAACAGCTTTTCGCCTCTGGTTTTTTTCATCTTCCATCACCTACCATAATCCAGTCTCCGTTAACTTCTTGCTCATCTTGTTGGCAAATACGACGAGAATAAATCCAACGACGGCATTGAACAGTCCCACCGCTGTCGCCAGGTCGTAACGTGCATCCTGAAGACCAGACCGGTACACGTAGGTGTTAATAACGTCGGCCGCCTCATAGGTGGCCGGCTGATATAGAAGAATGATCGCTTCATATCCGACTTCCAGCATAGAACCCACCTTCATGACAAGCATGATTGCGATCGTCGGAATGATGGCGGGAAGCGTGATATGCCATGTTTGCTTCCATCTATTAGCTCCATCGATAACCGCTGCTTCGTACAAGGCAGGATTGACACCAGACAAAGCGGCTAAATAGATGATAGTACCAAATCCCGCTTCCTTCCAAATATCCATGGACCCGATAAAAATCGTACGGAAATAATCGGGATTGGTCAGAAAGTATTGCTTTTCGCCCCCTACCATCTCAATGAGGATATTGATAATACCGTTGCTAGGAGCCAAAAAGTTGGTAACAATCCCAGCTACGACAACGACCGAAATAAAATGGGGCAAATACGTAAAAGTCTGTACCGTTGCTTTGAAAATCCCGCTCTTCAATTCGTTTAGTAACAAAGCGAGGATAATCGGTACAGGAAATGCGAACAGCAATTGATAAAAACTGAGCAACACGGTGTTTTTTAATAGCCGCCAAAAATACGGACTTTTAAAAAACGTCTCGAAATGTTCAAACCCAACCCAAGGACTCGCTTCGATTCCTTTATATACACTGAAATCCTTAAAGGCGATTTGTAAGCCATACATCGGCTTATACGCAAAAATGATATACCAAGCCAGGAACGGTATCAGGAGCAGATAAAGATAACGGTCCCTGATCAGATTGGCTTTTATTTGTTTAAAGTTAAGCAGCACGCATCCTCTTCTCCTCTCGCAATGATGTTTAGCTGATTTCCTTAGGAGCGCTCCCATTTGAAAGGTCAGCGTTGCAATTCAAACTATAGATACGAATGAAAGCGCTGTCTATCGCCATTATTTCATCTAGCATCAACTCTTTATGTCGTAGTCCATAATGTGCATTATTTCATGTATCAACACTTTCCCTTCATTGAGGAAAGTGTCTGTCGAACATACAAAAGCCGCCTGGCACTTAGGCTAGGCGGCTTTTTATGAATCAACGATTCTCATTGTATGAAGCCTTACTACTTCTCGCTAAGCTTCTTTGCGTACTGGCCGGGAGCTAAACCTTCATACTTGCGGAACATTCGAATAAACGTGTTCGTATTGTTGCAACCGACCATCAGTGCCAAATCGCCAATCTTAATATCTTTCTGCTGGCGCATCATTTCTTTCGCTTGCTGCACGCGATAAAAATTTAAATAATCTTTAAAATTTTCGCCGGAATGATTTTTGAACGCGATGCTGACGTAACCAGGAGAGAAGTTAAACTCCTCCGCTATCATGCTAAGCGATAAATCCTTGTTGTAGTTGTCATGTATATATTCGATCATACGTTGAACAGTGCTATTATCCATCATCTCATTCTGCTGATCAATCGTATCAATCATGGCGCTAAACAGGGTCGTGATGGCCGAAACCATTCGTTCCTTCGATTCGCCGTTCTGAACGATGTCCAAAGATTCTTTGTGTGCTCGAACAAACTCTTCGAAGGACATGTTCAGTTGCTGGATAATTCGACTCAGAGTAGCTAATACAAGCAAACAGAACTGGTCGAGCTGCTGCGGTGTTAACTGTCTTTGCTCCAAATTTTCCGATAGAAGGAGGTTTAGTGTATGTAATGCATTTGCCCGCTTGCCCCGAATCACATAGCTGATCAGCTCTCGCTCCGTATCGATAGGATAATAATAGCTGACCATCTGAACTTGACTGAGCTGTTTATAAGTAATGACGGAAGTCTTATCAACTGCCGATTTCCTCTTCAGGGTATCAAGCGCCTGGATAAAGGAGCGGTCAATTTCGCCAGCAGATGCTACAGGCCTGCCAACAGCTGCAGTCAATCCGTACGCATGTGCGTCCTCGATTTGAGCCATCGCTTTCATGAGCTTCTTCTGAATGGATTCCGTATCTGAATCCTTGATTATGAAGACAAATTTGGTGAAATCGTGATCAAGCAGCTCGCAAGGGAAATGGACTTTCATTTGTTCATGAATGATCAAGGAAGTCTTTGATTTTATCGTAAGAATTGCGTCTTTCGAATATTGCTCCTCCAATTCTTTATCGTTCGAGAATGAAACTACGCAAACGCTTAAAGCGGTAGATAGGCTTTGCAGTTGATGTGTATTTAGCAGATCATCCACCTTGTCAGGAGGAACGAGTCCATAGAGCAAATCCCGCAGGAACTTGTCTCTCATTGAAAGCCTGTGCTCATGCAACGCGGTTTTCATCTGTTCATTAGCCTTACTTATACTCGTCACCGTCTCATTCAGGAAGGCGAATTCGTCTGCTCCCGTAGGTTCCCCGTAGCTTTTGAACAATCCGACGAGATGACCGACAGGTCGGTACATGCGCTTGGAAACCATATAGGCGAATGCTAGTCCCACAAAGATAAGAATGGCTAATAAAAGCACAGCCCCTTTCAAATTCGGTGAAAAGGAATCTACCAACGAGTAGTTCTGTGTAACATACATATACGTCCATTGTGGCATCGTTTTTGAGCGAATCAAATGGAAATCAAATTCATCATTGGATAGCTTCGTATAATCCCCGGTTGCCTGTTCATCTAGTTCTCGCAGTGGATAGGCAAGCAATTGCTTCCCCCGTTTATCGTCAAAGCTTGATTTGAGCGTAACGTATCGACCATTCTCAATTATGGCAAAAGCTTCTTGCATATCAGGCGATAGGGACGGTAGCAACAATTGTTCGAAGAATGAGACAACAAAAAATAATGAATTTCCTATTCCTACCCGTTCCGGATTAACGATTATTATCGATGCGTTTTCATCGCTCTTAGAAATTATATTTTTGCTGCTCGATAGTGTTATGGTTGGACTCGTGCTGTCTGTTCCTAATTGTGCAAGATCCTCATTCGTCATTCCCATATCTTCCATATAGCGTCTTCTATCCGATGAAATTTGCGGCGTAATGACCAAATCGTCGTTAGTCTTCATTAGATCGATGCTATAGCCGAATTCAGAGAATGCGTCTATATGATTTTGCAGTGCATAAGAAGTTTGTGTGATCTCATAGTAATTACGATCTTTTTCAGCGAATTTAACAACATGCTCATTTAATCTCAATTGCGCGATTAAGTTGAAAGAAACGCCGAGTTTCGTGTCAATATTGTCGCGAGATTGCATGAGGAAATTTTGCTGGTTTTGACTCAATTCCGATCGCACTCTTTGGCTGTCCTTAAAGAAAGACAGGCAGACCGCAATCATAGTGTAAGCGAATACAATAATAAGATAAGCGATAAGTAGTTTTGTGAAAAAAGACTTTCTAAGCAATTTTATCTCCCCTTGGCAATTCCTTCTGAGCTGAAAATAACCTAATAAGAAAGCAAATATCCTCATTGGTTACTCGTATACGCTTACATTCTTCGAAAATATCATAACTTACACTATATATGAATGTGAAAATACCGTCTATCACCAAAACTCACAAAGCGGTTCTAACTCACAGCTGCTTTTTATAATTGAGTCATTCTATATGACCTATTGTCTAATTGTAGAGAAAATTATTGTACTCATCCATGTATATTCATATGAGTTACATGTATAATCGTACTGAAATTAATGAGCTTTAAAGTTACATGTAGAATGAGATCATATAGGAAAAGAAATATTTTTTTGAATTTAGCAGTATTGTTCACGACCCTAGCCTTCTCTTTCACCGTATCTCAGAAAGAGAATCTAGAGTCGGATATAAAGTCTGAATGTTATAAATATCCTAAATTTAACTAGGGTCCCATATAGCCACTGGTTTATTTCTTATTGAACAATCCGCTCGATCAGCACCGAAATCACTTTTGCTATTTCTGCTCTAGTCAACTTGCCTTTAGCATCAAATTGATTGCCTGGTCTGCCACTAATGATTCCATAACGCTGCAATTGTTGAATAGCAGGCAAAGCCCATCCTGAGATGAATTGTTCATCTGCAAAAGGAAGTACTGCATCTGCTTCAGTAACCGATATGGCTGCATAGTTCATGAAATTTGCGATCATTTGGGCCATTTCTTCTCTTGTAACATCTTTATCCGGAGCGAACTTGCCATTTCCTATTCCGTTTACAATCCTATTATCACTTGCAAAAGCAATAAAAGGAGCATAATACTTGTCAGCATCCACATCATCGAAAGTTGTCTTAGAGGCAGCCATATCCACGCCACTAAGCCTGCCTAGCACTGTTGCCAGCATACCTCTGGTCATTGTGCTGTTTGGTGCAAAAACACTACTCGAGACCCCTTGAAAAAGCTCCCTCGCTGCCACAAAATCCACGCTGTATGTTGCCCAATGCTTCCTCATATCTGCATAAACCTTCGAGTTGTATGCAATAACAAATGTGGAAGCCTGCCGAGTCAAAAATACAACCTTACCGTCATTCGCCATAGCTTGAGCAACAATCACTTTTTGTCCCTCATTCATTCGATAGACGATGATTCGCTCATTAAATTCATTCATTTTCACCTCATAAGGAACACTTACTTTAATATTGCTGCTAAAATTCGTTACTTTCTTACCGTCAACGATAATTACAACCGTTCTTGCCGGCTTTCCATCAACTGGTGCTTCATGCTCGATTCTGATTGTGATGTTTTCACCACCTAATTCCGCAATGGTTTCGCCGTTTATTTCTAGATCGCCGATAGACGTTTGAATGACTAACTTCTTACCGCTTTGGGCGATAAGCTTTGCGGATTCACCGCTAATAATGGCTTCGACGCTTTTTGCAGTCTTAGGTACAGTGATGGTGAACGTTACGTTCTTATATTGACTTTCTCTTATATTACCCCTCACAAACTCGTCCTCTACCCGTACACTTACATGCCCATTCGATTCTTGAATTGGGGTTGGACTTGGATTCGTGGATGGACTCGATTCCGGCTTCGGTGTCGGTTGCAGCGGAGAAACGATCTCAAAGCCTCCCGTCTTGCTTGTCATAACTGCCGATGTATTCAAATCCTTATACGCCTTTAAATCAATTACGGCAAACTCCGAAACCCCTGCTTCTCCAATAGCCTTGAACGTCAAACTCATCACGACCACCGTATCATTTGTCTTAAATCCGTCGGAGTTGACGGCAGCCACTTTTACCGTTCCTCTTGCGGAATCCACATGGTACTCGTACAGCCAATCGGCAACATCCTTCCCTTTCTTAACCACTCCTCCCGACAATTCAAGGGCTGTGTGATCGTAATTCAATTGAAATTCAAACGTCTTTAGCCCTTTCGATCGGTGAATTACGATGTCCACGGTCGCGCTTTTCCCAGGCGAGGCTTGTGCGGACTTCACTTCCAACTCCGGATTAACTGTTGGCGACGAAATGGCATAACTAACATTTTGAAGCAAGAACGAGAGGATGAGCAAACAGCCTATCACTTTCCACAAATGCCTTATTTTCATAGGAATCGTCCTTTCTTGATTAAGGGGGAAGGCGTTCTGTCGCCTTCCCCGCTCGATAGTTTATTATTTAATATTCGGTCCGGCTAGCTTGTCCGCAATGATCTGCAATAGTGCTAGAACATCGAGCGTATCAACCGCTTTATCGCCATTCACATCCGCAGCCGCATATTGAGCTGCATTCTCTTTACTTGGACCAATAACAATTAGTTTAAGAATTCCCGTCGCATCCATTACATCAATTTTGTTGTCTCCATTAACGTCGCCAAGCATCATATTTGTAATGGTAATCGCTGCATTCTTCGATCCGATCCGCGCATATGCCGTCTCGCCTGTGGCGTTCATCGTTATCGCCTGCAAAAGCTCGAACGAAATCGCTGTCGTTTCATCCTTTGCAATATCCGCTTTGGCGCGGAATACCAGGTTGGCAACCACCGTTGGCTCGTCCGTACCAAGTGCAGCATCAGATACACTTGCGAAGCTGACTGTACCAGGTGTTGCTGTATTGGTAGCGTTTGTTTCCTTAAACTTCGTTAACTCAAACGATTCTAGTGTCAGCAGTTCTTCATCATAACGAATGACGCCTTCAAGACCAACGAGATCAGATGCCTGCTCTACGTTAACAGGTACCTTGAAAATACTACCCTTCGTAACGGATTGATCCACGGCACTCAGTTGCATCCCATTCTCGCCGGGATTCGGTTCATCGTCCGGATACAAATTAAGATCCATAGCGAATTGGTTTTTGTCGCGGAACAGTTTGTCATTTTTGACGGAATACCAATTCACATTCACATTGTTGCTGCCTTCCTTGAACGTCATCAGCATAAGCATGCCTAAGTCTCGCGGCTGCATGAATTGGGCATCCACCAGCATTTGCTGGACTGAATTGCCATGTTCGCCGATATCCTCTCTCACAACAAGATCCGGATAGCCAATATGCCCCGAAAGTACCAGCACAATGTTTTCGTGTTTGCTTACGAATTCATTCCACATATCATCGCCGTTATTTGCGTCATTGATATAAGCGGTCGGGTAATCGATATGGCGGGTGCTAATAAGCTCTCCGTTGTGATACACATAATTATGAGTTTCGACGATAATTCGTTTATCTGGGTTTTCAGTCGCGATTTGATTCGCCCATGCCAATACGTCATCGTTTGGAGCAAACTCCATCGCAATGACCATATACTGCACGCCGCCTATATCGAAGTAATGGTACGTATTCTCCATTTTGCCTTCTTGAAAAGCTCCTCCGAAGGTGGATAACTTGGAATATTTGCTGTACGGAAAGTAATTGTTGTAATTCGTGTAATTGCGGGTCAAATTCGTTTTATTCAAAATCACGTCGTGATTGCCTGGTGGCGCCACATAAGGTACTATGCCATCCAAATACGAATACGCTTCAGATGCGACCGCCCATTCTGCTGTGCTCGATGCCGTATCTACGATATCGCCCACGCCTATCGCCAACTTGATATTCATATCGTCAGCATGATCCTTGATCCATTTCATATATTTCTTCATCTCTTCAGGATGCAACCTCGTCATATACTGGGTGTCAGGAATAACAGCGATCGTATAATCACCTTCTGCAAATTCGGGCTCTAGCCAATTAGTCGATTCATTATCGTAGATGATTCCATCGTTCTTATTGGCGGAGACATCCGGATACACGCCATTAGCGGCTTGATTGAGCTTCCAGTTCCCCATCAATCCCGCTTCATTTCCTTGCAATGAAACCTTATAATTCGTTTTTATCTCTTCGTCCGTTCGGATAGTGGACCATACACGAACATCGGCGATTTGACCCTTGAATGTCATCAGCGGCTTGCCGTCTGTGCCATATCCTCTAAAATCCGAACCGATCTTCAGCTCGCGTGCGGTCCTGTCGTTCGGAATCTTCGCCTTCAAAACCTCCTCTTCTAGTTTTTCTCCATTGATATAAGTACTCGCTGTATTGTTCTTGTCATCCAATACCATAGCGACATGAACCCAATCGCCGACATTTACGTTAATATCCGAATAGTAATTGATTTCACTGCTTTTATCGGCTCTCCAGTACAATTTCGGATTGCCGTTGCTGCCAATTTCAAAGTTAAACCGGGAAACATCACTATAATATTGATCTTCGTAATTCCCCAAAACTACTCCAACTGGTTGATCCTTTGGTGTATTGGCCGGTACATTTACCCAAGCTTCAACCGTACGAGGGGCATCCGATAAACGTTCCTCAGTCATTAATTCCAATTGTCCATTGGTAAAATCAGTGCCAGTTCCTTCAAATTCGCTAATGTAAGGCGTTTCGATCTCATAAGCTTTTTTGAAGCCAAGCGCTGTACCGTTAATTTTACCGGCTTTATCGACTACCATATTCGTAAGAGGCACAGAGCTGTCCAGTGACCAAGCATGCATTAAACCTTCTTCACTGCCCTTGATTTCTATATTGACATTATCTTTAATCTCATCCAACGTACGGACATCACTCCACAATCTAACCTCTGCGACCTCCGCTCTAATGTGCATGGAATTCCTTGTGTCCTTTCCGATGCTGTGTACGTACTGAGGAGTGACCTGTGCAGCCAAATCCAGATTTTCAAAGGTGGCAATAACGGCTCCATCTTGGATAACGGTTACTCTCTTATTCACAACGTCTCTGGTCACCGCCAGATGCGTCCATTTCCCCGTCGCAATATTTGCGCCTTGGGTCGATTTATCGATCAGCTTTGAATTGGATAGTTCATAATAACGGAATTGGTTGTCGGCTTTGAGTTCAAGGTTAAATTGAGTGCCTGCATTCGCGTTGTAATTCCCGAACAAAACCTGACGCTGATTGGGGTTAACTGCAAATTTAGCGCGCATCTCAAAGGTGGACGGTACATTGCTCAGCTTCTCATTAAGTTCTACAGCGTTGCTTTTCGCCGCATTAAAGACCAATCCGTAAGGGTCGCCAGACTCCTCAGCTTGTACCGGAGTCATGAAGCCTTGCATAACCATCATGACGGCTAACGTCAATGTAATGAATAACCTTCTTTTTTTCACAATTATCGCCCTTTCTGCCATTTGATTAATAAAGATAAAATTAATACCGATCCGCATCCTGAGGTAAGGTTATCGTCTGTTTGCTTTATCGTATTGACCATTGCCTTATACGTAACTCACCCTCTCAAATCAGTTTGTCATTCCCCATCGCCCGAATCGAAGCATGCTGTTGAACTACAGCAAGGTAAAGTTAAGCACCTATGGTTCATGCTTTTTAAAGTATATAGAAATAATGCATTTTAAAGCAATACATTTTGCTGTTTTTAACAGTAACTTAATACTTTATGCAGTATATTAATTTTTAAAAATGCAAATTATATAAAAAAAAAGCCCTTCCCGCTGTTAAAGCGGGAAAGGCTGCCTTGGCGATTCCTGTTCTGTCCGTCCATTACCGGCTAACTCTGTTTGTAAACGACTTTCATTCCTGAATGTTTATACTTTTTCACAATATCTTCATTAATTGAAGAGTCCGTAATAATCATATCAATCTGATCCAGCGGACAAACATTCAAATAAGAAACCTTCTCGAATTTGCTGGAATCGGCCGCAACATTAATCTGCCTGGCACTTCCTATCATCGCCTTAATAATATCGATTTCATGAATACGGAAATCAGTTAAACCTTTGTTAACCGAAATCGCATTAATCGAAATAAATACCTGGTCAATATTGTATCCGGCGATATCCTCTTCACACTTCTTCCCATATAACGCGTATTCTTGTTGGTCCAAAATGCCGCCTGGCACAATGACAGTGAAGCTCGCCTTGTTGGAGAATTGTTCGATAATACGCAATCCGTTCGATATAATCGTCAGCCTTTCGAAATTTTCGGAGAGCTTCTTGGCGATCTCCAAAGTTGTCGTCCCCGCATTTAAAGCAATGGCTTGGCCTTCGGATACATATTCGCACACCAACTGAGCGAGCTCTATCTTTTTCTCTTTGTTTCTATTCTCTCTATAAAAAAATACACTCTGGTCTCCGTGATCGTCAGCTGGAATAGCGCCTCCATGGACGCGCTTAAGCAGCTTCTTCGATTCCATATTTTCCAAATCCCGTCTGACTGTATCAATCGAAACATTGAGAACATGGACTAGATCGGTTACTTTAACAGAATCGTTTTGCTTTAATATTTCTTGTATTTTTTTGTAGCGCTCTTCTTGGAGCATGAATCCACCCGCTTCCGACAATCTGACAATTGTACAATCAATTGCAACATCAATAGTATACATTTGATAATGCCAGTTCTCAAGTGGTTGGTTCTTTGACAATCCTATTTTTTGCTTTATTTTGCGTCATAAATAAAAAAAGCCGAATCGTTACACATTCATCTTCAATTTCTTCTTGATTATTCTCGCCACGATTTCCAGAATAATAGCGAATGCCAAAATCATGTACGTAATCAGTCCGATTTCCCGTACATCGAAATAATAATTGCTGGCCATAAACATATCATAGCCGATGCCTCCAGCCCCTGCCGCAGCGCCCATCGCTAACGCAACTACGAAGTTGATCTCGAAGCGCATAAACGTCCAAGAGATCAGATACGAGATTGAAGAGGGAAGGACAGCCTGAAACACAATCTGCCACCAATTAGCTCCGCTGGCTTTCATCGCTTCAATAACACCATCCTCCATTTCTTCGAAAGACTCGGAATACGCTTTAACTAAGTAACTCACGGAGTGGAACGTCATGCCTATAACAGCGGCCACACTCCCAAGCCCTGCCGCTACAGCAAAAATAAGTACCCATAATACCGTGGGAACCGCTCTTATGAAGGCAACGATGCTTCTAATGAGCAGCGATACTGCCGGACTCGATAGATTACGCGCAGCAAGTAAGCCAAGAAATAGAGCAATTACCCCGCCAAACAGCGTCGTTAAAAAAGCAAGCCCTAGCGTGATGACCACTTGCTTCAGCGCCTCGGCTAAAGTGAAATGCTTTGCCCTTGCTTCTAGGAACATGGTGCCGAGCGTATCGCCCGTGCCTTTCACTGCCTCCAAGAGATTTAGATCCTTGTAGTCAAACGTGAAAAAACCGAATAACGAAAGCGCTACTAGCGTCATTAAAGTTAGTCGAATAACGAATGAAGCTTTATTAAAGGGCTTAACTATGCGATTCATGTTACATAATCACTCTCCTCACATAGCTTGATACAGACTCGATGATCATGATGGCAATGACGATGACGACTACGACTAAGGAGGCGGCACCGTAGTTCAAGCTTTTGTAATACAGATTGAATAAAAATCCAATGCCCGTTCCGGTTAGAATACCAATTAAAGTCGCTTGTCTAATATTAGTTTCGATCGTGAACAAGATCCAGCTCAGCAACTGAGGAATACTCGATGGAATGACAGACTGTGCAATGATAGCCAGATAACTCGCACCTGTAGCCCTTAACGCTTCTACGGAGCTGTTGCTGACTTCATCAATAGACTCCATGAAAGCTCGTGTAAGAAAACCGAATGAGCCGAAAAACAATGCCAAATAACCCGTCAGCACATTCATCCCGAAGGAGAACAGCAATATCATCGACCATGCAGCTACGTCGATATTACGGAATATTGTAGCAATCCAGCGGCTTGCCAGACTGAATACCCCGTTTATACCTGTCGTCTGCGAGCCTAGGACTGCGAAAGCCAGTGCAAATACCGATGCCGTGGTCGTTGCCGCGATGGAAACCAATAGCGTCTCTATGAGCTTTTCCAGTATATCCGGCAGTTTCATCATCGATTTCTCATCCGGATAAAAGTTGCTGACCGCCCATTGCACCGCTTTAGGAATCGAAGTAAATCCCTTTATCACATCATACTCCGTAATTATTATCGCCAGCATCGTAGCGCCAAGCATCAGTGCGCAGAACAACAGGGTGTTCAGTCTTTTTCGCAGAAAAAAGTTATCCCGCATTAAGGCCACCGTTCGAATCAAGCAACTCATCCAGCTCCGAGCCATATATGTGATGAAGACGCTCCTTCGTCAATCCTTCCGGAGTACCATCGTATACGACCGTTCCTTTGTTGACTCCAATGATGCGATCCGAATATTTCAGTGCTACATCGACTTGGTGCAAATTGACGACGACCGTAATTCCCATAGTGGAGCAAATATTGCGAAGATGCTCCATAATGACTTTGGAAGCATTCGGATCCAATGATGCGATCGGCTCATCGCATAAGAGCATCTTCGGATCCTGTATCAGTGCCCGCGCAATGCCTACGCGTTGCTTCTGGCCGCCGCTTAACTGATCACAGCGTTTATAGACTTGCTCCTCCAAGCCCAGGATCTGCAGAACACCGTACGCCTTCACCTTCTCCTCCTCAGTATAAATACCGAGCACGCCAGCCAAGGTAGACTTATACCCAAGCCTTCCATGTAGAACATTCTCGAACACACTCAACCGGTTAACCAGATTGTAATGCTGAAAAATCATTCCGATTCGAGTCCTTAGCCTCTTCAGCTCTTTCTTATTTATTGCTAACACATTCTTGTTATCGAATAGGATCTCCCCGCTGCTTGCTTCAATCATTCGATTAATGCAGCGAAGGAGAGTCGATTTGCCCGCCCCTGATGGTCCGATGACAGAAACGAACTCCCCTTCATTCACAGCGAAGTTAACATTCGATAACGCCTTTGTATCCGAGCCGTATTGTTTCGATACATGCTTGAATTCCAATAACGTTGTCATGAGTAACTCCTTTTCTCTTTCCCAGTTGTTTTAAAAATGGCCGTATGACGCGATGCCGAATAATATTTCTTATTTAGCCATTTCGCGAACCGGGTTGAAGAAAGCGTCGTCCACCGGTACAAATTTCTCTTTACCCGATTTTTTCTTAAAGATGCTCGTTCCTTCGCCATCTTTCGGAAGGAAAATTTTCTCGTTATTCGTTACAGCGTCAGATGTGAATATTTCCAATAATTTCTGTTGGTCCTCTTCACTAAGTGTGTTTTTGTTAACTGCAAAAGGCTGGTTTAGAACAGGCGTAACAGAGATCAAAGTGAACTCTTTGTTCGCTAGTGTATTGAACGGTTCTTCCGCACCTTCTTTCACTTTGTATACTGCACCTGGTTTATTCGCATCGCCGGATACAAGCTCTACATAGTTCTCCACGCAAGTATCGCAGAATGCTGCAATGTCGGCTTTGCCGGACAAGAGGTTGACTGCCGCTCCTTGGTGCGATCCGCCAAATAAAACCTCACTGAACAATTTGTCGTCTCCGCCTTGCAGAAGATCTTCAGTCGTCAACGTCTTGTACTTGTCCATTTTGCTGAAGTAGCTGATAATGCCTGCCGATGGAACCTTGAATCCGGATGTAGAGGAATTCGATACGAATGAAAATTTCTTGCCTTCCATTTTATCGAGAGCGAAATCGCTGCCATTCATGTATTCAGATTCTTCGCCTTTGTTAACTGCGAGCCAGCTGTAATAAACAGCATCATCGAGCGTTCCGGACTCACCGCTTTGCACAAATAAAGACTGAACCTGATCGTTCTTTGCGTTAGCATCAATGTAGCCTTGCGCTCCCATGTAACCAATATCCGCGTTGCCGTTTGCGATGGCTTCAATCGCGATAATATAGTCGGTCGTCGTTTGGTGTTCTACTTTTTTGCCTGTTGCTTCTTCAATAATTTTTGAAAACTCATCGCGTGCGTCTTTCAATTCGGCTCCTGATTCATTCGGATACCAGACCATCGTAATGGTGTCTTTCGATTTCGCCGGTTTCGAACTGCTGCTGCCATTCTCCGCTGAGTTATTGCTTCCGCATGCAGCAAGAACCGTAATTAGTACAAAAGTAAGAACGATCGATAATGCCTTTTTCATCATCTAACACTCCTTTGTTTTTTGTATTTCGAATGCTTATATCAAGCGTAGTCGGCTGTTCTTTGCGTAATGGAAGTACAAGCCAAACATGACGCTGTGAATTTAAAGCAGTGAAACGAGCATATGCTTCAGTTCTTCAGGCGAAATAGGAGCGGGGTTGTTGTCCATTCTTCCCTTTGTGTATGCTTGGGCGATAATGGCTGCAATTCCTTCTTCAGTAACGCCGTAATCGTTCAGGTTGCCCGACAAGCCGTATAGTTCATAAATGGATTGAACAAACCGTTGCACGCCTTGAACATCCTCCGCTCCGAATGCATGAAGAAGCTTCATCGGCTCTACTAACGTAGAATAGTTATGCTTTAGAACAGTGGCTAACGTCACGCTGGCAGCAATTCCATGATCAATGCCGTAGGATAATGTCAACGGATAAGAAATGGAATGGCAAGCGGTCGTTCTCGTATTGCTGAAGGCCAGACCGGCAAGCACGCTGCCTAGTGACAATTGCTCTCTGCAACCAAGCTGCTCAGAACTTTCTTTCAGCAATGGCAGCGCATTCCGAATTCGTTCAATCGCTTCCAGAGCATACAAGCGGGATATTTCGTTGGTATGGACGGACCAATAGGCTTCAGTGGCATGGCATAACGCATCCAGAGCCGTTGAGACGCTCAAGCGGAGCGGCATGGTCAAGGTTAACTCAGGAAGAATCAAAGCCGCGCTTGCAAACAAACGTTGATCGGATACCGAATATTTGCAGCCGAGCTCCTCATCCCATATCGTTGCCCAGCTCGTTACCTCAGACCCCGTTCCGGAGGTAGTCGGAATGCCGATCCAGGGCGCGAATCCTGTTTGTTTATTATATTGCTCGCCTGTGATTGCCTTCCTAACATCCTCTGGGCTGTCCAGATTTAAGCGCTGCAGTGCCGCTAACGTTTTTGCTGCGTCCATTACACTTCCGCCGCCAATCGCGACAATCAATTCATAATCGAATGAGTTAACCTGCTGAATAAGTTGATAGATATCCTTAATGTCGGGATTGTTCAATGTGACTCCATGAATAAAAACGTCTTTATCGGCTAAAATGTCCTGAACAGGCTTCAAACATTCGGATTTCTCGACTTCAAACCCTCTAGTTAAAAGCAATACGCGCCGTACCCTAGCATACTCGTGCTTTAACTTATCGCAGAGCGCGCCAAGAGATGCTTCGCCGAAATAAATAGATACCGGATTAAAGTAATGATTCATCTGAGCTCCCTCGCTAGACCGCTTAGTTCAAGTTCTTTTATCACGGCTGGAAGCTGGGATATTGAATTAATAATGAAATCAGCTCCCGCTTTTTCGAACGATTTTCTCGTCTCGTCCATGCGCGCTTTCAGCGCGCCTGCGTCCATCATCTCTACCTCTGATTGTGTCAGTCCAAGCTCGCTGCTGCCCGAGATGATAGCCACTGTCCAGACGCCTGCGTTCTTTCCTTCATAAATGTCAGATACCGTGTCCCCGACCTTCATCACTGAAGCGGGAGGAAATATCCCGAGTTCTGTCATATTACGGAATATCATATACGGATAAGGGCGTCCCGCTTTCACCTCATCTGAAGCAATCATAAAGTCAGGCGAATATCCTTTGCGCCTTGCCTCAGGCACGATAACATCCATCATTCCTTTGGTGTAGCCTGTAGTCGAGCCAATAACGATCCCCGCTTCACGGAGAAGACTAATCGTCTCCAACGCTCCTGGTATCGGATCCGTATACGCTTTTAACGACTCCATCAAGGTCGATTCAAAATCGGAATATAATCGATCGATATCTTCTTTAACAGGTTCAGTACCGTACTTGTCAATCCATTGTCCCCTTACCCTATCCATCTGCAATATCGCTTGAATATGATCCCACTTCAACATGCCCATAGGTTCTCTTGCTTCCCGATTTGTGATGGGCACTCCCGCTTTATCGAATGATTCCAAAAATGCGTGCATTGGGGCAAAGCAACCATAATCAATGACCGTTCCTGCCCAATCGAAAATAACCCCTTTAATGCGCTCGTTATTGTTGTCCATTACGTCTCCTCATTTCATTAACTTCGTCGAACAACTCTGATTATAGAGAATAATTCAAAAAGCCGCAATATAATTTGCTTTATTTTACGTACTTTTAACAATTCAATGCTTTTTTATGCTGTTTTAACATTGCGAAAACATAAAAAACTGCAAAACGCGGGTTAAAACCACTCAATACTACATTTTCCTGATCACGTGCTGCAAAAAACTGACTAGGAATTAAGGCATCTTAGGGAAAAACAAGCTTTCTTCCTGAGGGTTGTTGGTTAATGCCATCACTTTTTCAAATACAACATTATATTTATCCATTTATTATTAGAATGGAAAGGCTATTAGCTAGAACTAGAATGCTTAAGAATATAAACAAACAAAAAAACCTCCCCGCAGTACCCTGCAGAGAGGTCCCCTCTCATAAAATATCTTCTCATCTCGCTTATCCTTAAGTATTTCACGACTTCCAGGAGCCGCAGCGAATGCATAATCTCACGCTCCAGCAGATACTAAAAGCTAACCTCATTCTTTTGTCTAATTTTCTTGTCATCCAACATCGAACGCCCTGCCACGTAGGTATAGTCTCCGAAACACTAAACACAAAAAAGCCGCGATTTACGCGGCACTTAATGAGATAAAGCTGTTGTCAACCGACACATGGCTGTGACAAGTCAGGTTATGAGATACTAATGAGCTCTTTGCATGTATAAAATTAAAACGTATTATAGATATTTTCACATTCTTCCCCGGTCGGTTCATAAAAGCAGTGCTTCTTCCAACGTCCTGCGAGCGGCTGATTATACCAAGTTGGCGGACATGGACCGGGATTTTCGAACGATCCTGGACGGAAATACCATAGGGAGAATTTGGCTGGCCAATTCCGCTCCCCATTCACTGCCCGTTGCGCCAGACGGCGTTCCCTGTCTCTTGCATTCTGATAGTACAAACTATGTTGCAACGCTTCGAACGCATGCTCCTGGTTGATCATTTGGGGAATTGTCCGGATATCTTTAAAATCGGAGCAATTCCCTCTTATTCGGTTAATGCCAACATTTCCAACAAGCAGCATTCCCATTTCGCCTTCGGTCTCAGCTTCAGCTCGAAGCAACCTTGCCAACATGTTAATATCCTGTTGCCTTGCTTTTACGACTGCCATTGACTCACCTCTTTAGATTTCTAGACTCATCATATTGTAGGTGAAGCGAATGTGTTACTCTGGCATAAGAAAGAGCGATAATAAATTGCCCACCACACTCTTCTGCCTGTTAGTTTAATGAAATATTGGTTGCTTGTTAAGATCTACAGTCCACTAATTATAAAAAGGATTACGTCTATTTCCAAAAGGTCCAGCTTGGCTGACAATCACTTTCTTAACTGCAACCCATTCAGTAGACTGATGAATTGTTTTTTCGTCGATGCCTCTTTATCATCCTTCGAGAATTCCAATACATATATTATTTTTTCTTGAATAGGTATGACTGCGAAATAGACGTCATGTGTGCCAGTCAGGCCAGAGGCGGCCGTACCGTTATCCGTGTCGAGCGTATACAGCTTGCCGCTTCCGATGGAAGTATCAATTACTTCTTCATCTGTAATTTCACTATGGTTCGGCTTATACATGTTAAAGCTGAAATCGTCAGTATACGGGTATGTGACAACACTTCCGAGATTGATTCCATTCTCGTCGGTGAGGGATGCGCCAAAGTGGTCCTCCGTATTCAGGCTCCATCCCTTCGGCAGGGTCAATTCCAAATTGGAGATGCCGTATTCGATCATCGAATTTGGTTGGCTTAATTTAGAATGTTCCCCAGAATCGATGGTGTTTTCGATATTCTGGTTTGGCAAAACAGATAATTTGGTTGGGTTATTCTTTGAGGCGATATCTTCCTGGTTATCAGAACAACCGGCAAGAACAAAAACCAGCAGTTGAACAGCCAGTAGCAGTTGCGTTTTTGTCATTCTTAGACTCCTTTTAATTATTGAACTAAAACTAGCAGCAGAGATGGTCGATAAACAAATACATAATTCACATATTGGAAATATTCTGTCGTTAGTTTAGATAAGGGCTGCCATGTAGTATCTCTTCTAAAATTGAACAATCGTTCTCCATTAGTACAACCCATTTTAATTCCTAAAATTCAATCGGTTTATTGTTTTTGTCAAAATACTGAATACCGCCTGTTCCTGTAGGGAATATAAAGCACTTCTGATTTGGTTCTTTTGTAAAGGTTCCTATTCTGGTTGTATAAGTGTTTATTTTATTTAAAATACTCTCATCGATGATAAATTCAACTAAGTATTTGTCAGAAAAACCTCCAATGAATCGCTGTGGAATCTTTGTCCCCTCTACATTCTCCCAATGTTTCGAAAATGTTCCATTACCTGATTGATCCAATTAGAAACCTACCTCTGTATCGTTCTTATATGCAATTGCTGTGTACTCCTTGTACTTCACCAACTCAATTACGTTAATGTTATTGTCACTAATAAAGGCCTCAATAACTTTATCATCTGGTCTTACTGGTTGTGATATACATCCAATAATGAGGGTAGCAACAACTATCATTGTTAGAATTAAATTTATAGGAAACAGTTTACCYACCACCCAAATGATTTGCATTTGGCCTTTAATTTTTATCAACAATTGCATCACTCTTAGTTTAATAAAAATGAACAGGCTAACACTCACCTGCTCAACATTAAGTATGATTCAACTATCGTTCTCCGTCAGTAAAACAAGAATCCAACATTTTTTTATTCGAGCACTCCTTTCCAAAAAGACCGTTAAAACAAGAATTAACTCCCTGTACTAGAGATCATTGTTCCCGTAAATATAGACGCACATCGATAATAAAAGGTTCCTTTTTTTAAAGTTCAATATTAAGTTGTACTGCCCTTTATTTGAGTAACAGCGGCTAATATTCTAAAAAAAGTGCCTTTAATTAATTGGTCAAAAAGCCGCTATAATGACCACCTGATAGTCGGGATAGCCAAATTTAGAAACCAGCATCTGTAGCTATAAGGTGTATGCTTTTAGTGTGTTTGGACTAAATCCCTTAATCTGCTTTTCGACTACATACAGTTTCCTTAATTCACCAAAATTCATAATAAAACTTCCCATTAGACCTAATAATTCTAGAGTTGCTTTTAATGAGAAGTTTTAATATAATTTGCGTTCCCCATTAGCACAATGATTCTCTTAAATCGAAGTTTGATCTATACTTCTCCCCAAAATATTTCAGTTTCATAATCGAATAGAACAAAACCATCCTGATTATTCCTATCAAATAGATTTCGCAGATCCGTCATCATCGGTTTGTAATTGGGATGCCCAGGTACAGGGCTGTAGGAAGATGATAGCAACCGGCCTCTCAAGCCCTCGAAATCAAACTCCTGGCTCATTCTGAATCGCACCTCATGCATCGTACCTTCCTTGAAAAAAGAGTGAAGCATCGACTGAGAAATGTTTTTATGATTAACTTTTACGTAGTCGGTTCCGTATGTATGGAGCAGTTGATCGTACTCTTCACGAAATGCAGTACCGCTTGTAAGACGGGAATTCCAGATTAGTATTACTCTCCCGCCCGGCTGTAGAATTCTACGAAACTCGGTTTGCGCTGCTAAGCGATCAAACCAGTGAAACGCTTGTGAGCAGACAATAAACTCAACCGACTGATCAGGTAATCCAGTAGATTCTGCAGAACCTGATATACTCTGAAAGTTCGGATTGCTTTCTAACATTTGCTCGGCGGCTACCCGCATTGCCTGATTCGGCTCGACCGCAATCACATAGCTTCCGCGTTCCAGAAGTAGTTTTGAAAAGATGCCTGTACCGGAACCGATGTCAGCTATTTTACTGTTCGAACGCAAACCGACGTAGTCGTACAAATAATCAACAGCCTCTTTCGGATAGCTCGGGCGATACTTCAAATATGAATCAACCCGGTTCGAAAAGCTTTCTTTACTGTTCATCTCACGTCACTCTCCTAGTATTTCTTACTTTCATTTAGTGAAGTGTATTTTTTAATTATTAAACTCTTGTGTCACTTCTCTTAAGTCGTTCCTAGGGCATTATATTTCATTTACTTTTATCCAAAAAGTGTAACTTGCGGTTTTCTAATTTCATGTTTTTGATTTGATCATTTCCATGCTAACCTCCCTATATGGAGAATCGCTTTTCTCTTAAATGCTCACGTTTTCTTAGATTTTGACCAAGTATTCTTCTTCTCAGATAGCATCTAGATGGAACGAAGTTGTGAATGAAGAAAATTATAGGGCTGGTAAAAGCACCAAAAGTCTCTACTTAGACCACCTTTCCATAAAAAGTGGTTAATTCGGTAAAGTATGGTTGAACCTTTGAATCTCCACATATGCTCATGGCGGTCAACCCTCCCACATCTCACAGCACAACGCGATGAGAGATTGCATTTTTTTAAGTGGAATCGGCCGTTTGGTATAATATTGATTATTTCTCCTAGTAATCCATAGATGTAAAAAAAGAAATCAGCTTTCGAATGGTATTTAAAAAAAAAGAAATCGTCTGTTTATAGATTTTTGAAAATCAGATTTAAATTTCTTCTATAGAAACTTGTTTTCTAGGACTAAATATGTTGTTTCTTAGCAAAATACACACCGCACCCAATATCAATGATAGTAATCCCCCTACTACAATGTATTGTGTACCGATAATTGATATAAATAATCCACCTACAGCTGTACCAATTGTTGTTCCTATATTAGCAGATGATAAAAATAATCCATTAGCGAAATCAGGAGCTTTGGGAGCTGCGGACGTGATCCAATATTGAGCTATATTACCTCCAATACCAGCTAATATTCCCCAAACCAAAGTAATGATAGCCATAGGTACAGTGAACTGTCCAAATGAGAATAACAAGATGTAAACTGCTCCTAATGTGAAAGGAAAAATTGCTACTGTCTTGATGGCATTTTTAGTAAGTAACTTCCCAGCCACAATGTTTCCAATAACATTTGCCCCACCGTATACTACTAACATCAAACTAATCGTTTTCCCTGAAATATTAGTAATGGTTTCAAGATACTCAGCAAGGTAACTGTAAACCCCAAATATTGCTGAATTTATAAAAACAACTGCGGCAATGGAAATCCAAGTAATGGAATTTTTTAATACGCTTAACTGTGATCCGTAAGTGAGTCTTTCCTTAACAGGCATAGATGGTACGAATAGCAATGTAGCAAGGAATGTTAAAGCATTAATGATAGCAAAGAATAACATGGCCATTTCAAACGAAGTTTCACTAGCTATAAAACTAGTAATTGGCACACCAAGTACCATACCTGCAGATACTCCCAACATTATTTTGGAAACAGCTTTTGGAGCTTTTTCTTTGCTCACTGAGTTAGCAGCTACTGTCAATGCCATTGAACAATAAATGGGATGAAAAATAGCTGGAATCACACGAGCAATTAATGCAATTGTAAAGTTAGATGCAAATATCGAGACTAAGTTACCCAAAACAAACACACCAAGTACAAGTAACATTGCCTTTTTGCGATTTATTCCTGAAAACAATAGCGGCATACTTGGAGCAGAAATTGCAACCACAAGTGCAAAGAGACTCACAAACAATCCAGCTTTTGATACACTGACATCATAATAATCAGCAATCAAAGGCAATATACCAATAACACCCATTTCAGTATTCAAAATACCGAAAACTCCTACCGCCAATATAAATATAAGCAAATTACTTCGTTTATCCATAAAAAGCATCTCCAGCCTTCCTTACATCTTTACTATTTTCTAAAGCAAAGCAACAATAACTCTTAAAGTCGACTTTAAGTCAAGCGATATTCTAAAATCACTAGAACAAGATGAGAAAGCGCTGTTGCATTAAAGTGCACTTTAAGGTCTATAATAAAACCTAACTGATGATCACATTAATAAGAGCAAAATAATTATAAGGATTTATGGAGGATTCAAATGAAAATTCATATCAAAGAAGCAGCAGATAAGATAGGTTTGCCTGCACATACACTCCGATATTATGAACAAGAAGGTCTTTTACCTTTTATAAAAAGGGATGAAAATGGAAATCGTATTTTTAACGAAGCAGATTTATTATGGTTAGAGCTTATTGTATGTTTACGAAAAACTGACATCCCTCTTTCAGAGTTACGTGCAATCGTGGAGTTAACAAAAGTAGGAGATAGCACTGCCTCGCAACGCAAACAGATATTTGAAAAGCATAAAGAGAAAATGATGGAGAAACAACGAGACTTGGATAACGCTTTTATAAAAATTGATTTGAAAATAGAATACTACGATGTATTAGAAAAGAAGTACTACAAAGAAAATCTTAAATAAGAACTTTTTTAATAATTTTCAAAAAGCCCTTGCCTTAAAGTCCACATTAAGGATTAAGCTAATCCTGCTATTAAAATAAGTTGATCCGAGTTATTTCTTCAATCAACTTATTATTTTACCAAAGAAAGGATTGTATTATCTATTATGTGTAATAATCATAAAAACATTTCTACAACACGTGTTCTAAGTGTCCCAAGTGCAAAAGCACCATTTGAAAAGATCATTATTGAGAGAAGAGATTTACGGCCAAACGATATCTTAATAGATATTAAATTTAGTGGCATTTGCCACTCTGATATTCACAGTGCATTCGGTGAATGGGGTGGCGGAATATTCCCCATGGTTCCTGGTCATGAAATTGCCGGAGTCGTAGAAGCAGTAGGGACAGAAGTCACCAAGTTTGTTGTTGGAGACCGTGTTGGCGTTGGCTGCTTTGTTGATTCCTGCGGAGAATGCGAATATTGTCTCATTGGAGAAGAGCAATATTGTACGAAGGGTGTAGTCAACACATATAACGGTCTAGACTATGATGGTAATCCAACATACGGAGGATATAGCCAAAAAATCGTTGTAAAGGAAGGGTTCGTTGTCCGTATCCCAGACGGTCTGAATATGGATGTGGCTAGTCCACTATTATGTGCCGGCATTACGACATTCTCTCCTTTAAAACACTGGAATACTGGCCCAGGTAAGAAGGTTGCCATTGTCGGAATGGGAGGTCTTGGCCACGTAGCAGTTCAATTTGCTCATGCCATGGGTGCTGAAGTATCAGTATTGAGTCGCTCTATTGATAAGAAAGAAGAAGCATTGAAATTTGGCGCAGATCATTACTTTGCTACAAGTGAACCTGCTACATTTAAAGAATTAGCGGGTCGTTTTGATTTGATCTTAAACACCGTGTCTGCAAATCTGGATGTTGATGCGTATTTATCACTACTGCGCGTTGATGGGACACTTGTAAATGTTGGTGCACCAGCCGAACCCGATAAGTATCATGTATTTTCCTTAATTATGGGTCGTCGCAGCATTTCAGGTTCACTTGTTGGTGGAATTCGTGAAACACAGGAAATGCTTGATTTCGCAGCTGAACACGGTATTTCCCCTATGATTGAAGTGATAAGTGCAGACCAAGTCGAAGAATCGTATGAGCGTGTTCTCAAAAGTGATGTGCGGTATCGGTTCGTTATTGACATTTCTACTTTATAACTCGCAATGATCCTATATATCCACTTAAACCGGACCTGATGAAAAGAAAAAAAGCCATCGTTTAGTTAGATCAAAACGATGGCTTTTTGCTATTTGATTACCAACTTTAAGTCCTTTGTAACACCGTGTCATACTAAGATCGTTCTTTCAACGACCAATAAATCATACTTACCCGTTAGTTCCGAAGGAATAAACTTATAGCGCTCTAGCAATCCTTAAGCGGAATGGAAAATTCAACATAAAAAGGATGAAGTTCTTCATTCAAGCAAAGCTCAATTCTTTGCTTGAAATTCCCCCAACTTACCATCTTTAATGCTGTTTCGATTGGAAAAAATCCTACTTCCAAAGACTCAGCGGTAGTTGTTAATTCTCCTCCGACCGGTCTGCCTAAAAATAAAGTGTTACAAATACTACTACTTACATTTTGAAAAATACCACAAAACTTTGTCACTTCTATATCTATACCGCTCTCTTCCTTTGTTTCCCTTATCGCTGCATCTTTCAATGATTCACCTTCTTCAACCTGCCCTCCTGGCATTTCCCATCCTCGTTTAGGTCCTTTTATCAATAATATTTCGTTACGCTCATTAACTACAATTGTTGCCGCAGAAACTATATGTTTTGGAGCCACTATATCGTCCTCCCCTTTTTTAAAATAACAAAACTAGATTACCACTAATTTCCTATAGCTGTATACTGTCCTTTTGGGGCAGACCGACGCAGACTGCGTATTGACGCTAAACATTTCCATTCATAGCTTTCTCTCTGGTAAAATAGAGAAAATCATATTTTACTTAGGAGGCAAACGGCAACGATGGAACAAGAGCTAAGCGCACAGATATTGCAGTGGCACGAAGACGACGAACACCAGCAGATCGTAGACACTCTGATGAAGATTCCTACAGCGGACAGGGATTACGATATGATCAGCAGCATAGGTCGGGCTTATAACAATCTGAGTTTGTATAAAAAAGCACTGGAACAGTTTGCTATCATTGCTGAGCAGGGAAAAAATGATCCGTTGTGGTATTTTCGCGTAGGCTATTCCTACTATTATATGAAGCGGTATGAGGAAGCGGCAGGTGTGTTAAGCACCGCGCTAGAGCTGGATCCTGACGATCAGCATTCAGCCAGATTGCTAGACTGGAGCCATAGCAAATGGCAAAAACAACAAAAGGCTGAATCTCTGCGCAAACTCAGCAAACAAATGAAAGACCAGGGAGCGATCCCTTTTGAAGGTATGGATCTCGACAGCTTCTGGGAAGACAGTAACTATGCTAGAGAACAATATGTCTCTGATCCGCCTACAGATGAGCTGATTTCTTCTATAGAAGAAGAACTCGGCTATAAGCTACCGGCAGCCTACATCGCTCTGATGAAGCATCAGAACGGTGGCATTCCCCATAATACATCCTTTCCGACAGATGAAGCCACCTCTTGGGCTGAGGATCATATTGCTATAACAGGAATTATGGGGATCGGACGCGACAAAAGCTACTCTATCTGCGGTGATCTCGGCAGTCCATTCATGATTGAAGAATGGGGATATCCAGATATCGGCGTGGTAATTTGTGACTGCCCTTCGGCAGGGCACGATGTTGTGATGCTAGATTACCGTCGCTGTGGCAAGGACGGCGAACCTGAAGTCATTCATGTCGATCAGGAAGATGATTACGAGATCACATTTCTGGCACCGAACTTCGAGTCTTTCATCCGCGGTCTGGTGAATGATGAGGATTACGACACTACTGAAGAAGATAAAGAGAATGACCTGCGCAAAGTGGCTGAAGGAAAGTTCTCTCCGCTGCTCACGGAACTCTGCAGTCAGGCCTCTGAGGTTGACGGGCTGGAGTCCAAAATACGCAGTGTCTGTACCCGGATCGTCCAGGAGAAGAACCATTTCTCATTTCATGCGGATGAGCGGTCTCATCTCATGTACGATGTCCAGTTCTGGCTATACACCAACGCTTACCCGACTACCAGCCGTCAGCAGTATCTGGATACCTATGAGCAAATGATCGCTTTCGGCGGCGAATTCGGCCAAGGAGGGTACGCTCCTGGCTTCATCAGCGATTGGCTGGATGGACGGATCGCGGAAGGTCTTATCGTTGAGGAGAACAGGGTTCTCCTCTTCACGGACGAGGCACGCAGTGCGGTTATAGCAAAGCTTTCCGCGGAAGCAGAAGCTGCACAGTCATTGTCAGCTACAGGAGAAACGAAGGATGTGGCCCCCTTTACCATCGTGAAACAAATTAATGGCGGCAAATCTGTCATTCTGACGGTCGGTAGCTATTTGGCCAAACTATTCGGCACCCGGGCGGACGAGGGGTTCGAAGGCAACGGTTACGACTGGGCTTCACTGGCGGCGGTGTTCTTGAATGAGCGGATGCCGGAACTCGAGGAAACGATTCATTTTGACCCGGAAGCAGACATGTTCTGTGCCTACTCGAGTAATGGAGCCGCATTAGAACAGTTCGCATGGGCGTTCAAATTCGCCTGTGAGGATGAAGTGCTTATTTACGATCTGTTCACTCGCGCAGAATTGGACTGAGCTAATCATTCGAACAATTCCAGTTATGAATTATCCATCATTAAATCGCCATTTAGATCAACATCGTCGATATTATCATTTTTCAAATTAAGGATAGAGCTTTTAATACTAGTGCTTTTTTCTAAATTTTTATAATTATTTATCTTATTTACTTTTAGCACTGTTAGGTCTACGATCAAGAAGCAGCCGATCGTTGTCATCGGCTGCCTCTTAATTTACTGCTATCCGACGAACTAAGCCTCTCAGATGTGTCTGTGTTAGCTGCTTTACATTCTTCTTCGATTAACTTATAGATCATTATTTTTTCATTATCAAAACCAATAAACTCTTTTGATTTATGATGATAGTTGTATGGATTTATTTTCTCGTCTTCGAATAGTACAATTCCACTATTTATATCATATATTTTCATTCCTGTTTCCTTTAAACAAGAGAACAAATATGTATCCATAAAAATATTACCTGACGATATTGGAAACTCCTTAACTACATTTCCTGTCTCCAGATTAATCACTCTGAAAATCCACCCATGTGGCTCATCCTCATCAATGAAATCATAATTATTTCTACCTACTAATCCAATCTCGTTATCACTTACCCAGCATAATGGATCGTTCCAATCCTCTTTTCCACTCCAGAGATTTTTTTTGCTCATTCCATCTTCCGATTCCCATCGATTTTCTATCCATTCAAGAATGCTCCAACCTGTCACACACCCCGCAGGGTGCCACACCCATCCATTATCAACAATCCATTTATTATCAGGTGAAACTACGAGTTGGCCATGAAAATAATCTAAATAATGTTCTGAATTACTTGATTTGCTTTCAGTTAATTCATATTCCGGATCATTTCTATCAGTTAGTACTTGATAATCGATTGGATTTGTAATATCCAGTCGATTCCATTTTGTACCATGAATTAATAAAAGTTGAGCATTATAATTGACAAATGCAACCGGAAAAATGGTTTGTTCATTATAATAATCATCACGATTAAATCGCATTATGGTCTTCATTGAAGTAATATCTATTACAATTCCCTGTCTACCAAAAGTATTAAATACAGCAATTAACTCAGCATTTGGCGAGACAAGTAGAGAGACTTTCTCTTCAAATGATATTTCTTCATTATCAAAAATAAATAGCTCTTTAAACACATTCTCATTTGTATCCAACTCGATAATTTTCATGGTTGTAGTAAGAATCAGAAATTTGTTACATTCATTAATTATTGGTTGTACATCAATAATATGTTCTTCATTTCCCTGTATTGTTTTTGTTTCAAACTGAAATGTTTTTGTCATTGGGTCACCCTACTATAATTTATTTAAATTCAGCTAACGTCATATTTACGAACTTCGAGAACGTTCCATATATTACGTATTCGAGAATTTCATTAAACTGACCTGCCCGTTAGCTTAATAAAATGAGCAGGCCACCGCAGTGCCTGCTCATCTATGCGTTATTCAACTAATATTTCTTACCAATCAACATTTTAAAGTCCATAGTGACTCTTTTCAGATTCATCTGTAACACTTTTTCTATGCGTTCCTTGGAAGTTCCCCAGGATAATGGTGTCATACCGAGCAATGGTTCGATTAAATGTTCACTCAGGTTTACTTGATATCGAATACTTTCAACATCTAGTAACTTGAACTGTTCGTTGAAGTGGTTAATTGTAAGTGAATTTGAATAAACCCGTTTATCTGATCCCTCATAAAAGATTTCTCTTAATTCTTTTAGATAATCCTGTTCAGGGACGATTTTAATTACCAAACCATTATCACCAATCAATCTCTGAAATTCTGAGTAATTTGCCGGTGAAAGAATGTTTAAAATAAATTTAAATTGCTGATTTGCAAACGGACAGTTTGCAATGTCCGCGACACACCAAATAACATTTGAATATTCAGCTGCAGCAAAACTAATTCCCTCTTTTGAAATATCAATCCCTACAGCCAAAAGAGGGTTGAGTTTTTTCTTATTTATTTCTATTTGTATGTTATTTAAGTGAGAACCTTCTCCACAACCTGCATCCAGTATGCTTAAAGGTTCATCGCTCGGGAGTTGACTCATTATAATTTCACTTACCGCTGCATGTAAGGGATTAAATAAACCACTTCTGCTTATTACCCTTCTATACTCGAAGATTTTTTTATCATACTTAGTATTACTGGTTCCAGACAATAGGTTTATATATCCTTGCTTGGCTATATCAAAACAGTGCTGATTGCAACAAACTAAACTTTGTAAATGGATCATTTGCATCTGTTTTTTACATAATGGGCATATAAATATCTCCTGAGAGTTTTCAATTTTCTCAGCGCTCATCAACTTTTTACTTTTTTCGAACACAAAAAGCACCCTTCCATTCGTTTTAGGTGAATGAAAAAAGGTACAGTCAAATAAACCCTAGCTAGTTTGTATAAAAAAGCCGGGTTATGTGAGCTGCACCTTTCACTACCTTAAACGAATGAACTTGATGATCATGGTTTGAATCTCCCACATTTTAATATTTTAAAACACTTTTATATTAGCATAACTCGCTTGTATGAGAAACCTTAGTACTAACTGCCCGTTAACTTAGAAGAGGCAACCGATCGATGTGATCGGCTGCCTCTTTGTGATGATTGAACTATTGTTCTTATTAGAATTAAACGATCGAGCGACTCTAGAGTATATTGTTCTTATTGGCTGCCCTGCTCAGCTTCCGACTCTACGTTCGTAAACCAGAACGTATTACTGGTTTCAGAATCGCATCCGGTTAGCTTGTAATGGGAGCCTAACTCCTTGTCCTCCTCGAGCTCAATGCCTCGGCACAACGTGCTCGGACGACCTGCATTGCTCCCGAACCCGTCACGCGAGTTGTCGTACGTATACGTAATCACTTCAGCCCCGTCATAGACTAACTCATAGAAGATCGGGTCACCTTCAATCGTATACTGCGTAATACGCACTTGATCCGGCACGCCAACATCTAGATTCGCAAGAAACAGCTTCCACTTGTCGAGATTGTACATTTTCCCGTGAACGTTCACGATATCGCCGTTCTCCGCTGCTTGGTCGGCATCATAAGGGTTAGACACAGCGGGAAACGCTTCCGGCTTCGCTAACGGCGTAAACGTCTCCCCCGGTGCAGGAGCAGTAGTAGGATTAGTCATATTGTCACTATGTCTGCCCGACTTCTCACTGCAGCCCGATAGCAGCACTAATACTGCCGCTAATGTTAACACCCATTTAATCATGAATTATCACCTCACATTTAAGAACGTTATATCGAGTACGATTGTTTCAGTCGTACATGCGCTTTTGTTTCTGCAGCTGCCGTCGTGTTTTATTGAGCTATCACGTCCCGTTAACGTAATGATTTACTGCCATCCGACGAATTACTCTCGTAAGTGTCCTCATGAATCCGTTAACTCGAAATGCCTCTGCTGACTGAGGATCGGTGAAAACGATCTTTTGCGTGAACATATATGAAATCCATTTTACGTAGCTCTAACCGAATACCAATTCTTATTCAGTTTTTTCACTTCCATAAAGTTTCCGCCAAAAAGCATTTCATCAGGGGCGCTATCATTAGCGGTATAAATAAATCCAGCCATATTACCTAATATTCCACGATAGGAAAAAAAAAGAATTTGAGCACTCTGTCCGTATCCATGAACCACGATCTCACCACCGCCTTTGGAAAGTTTCTTATATTCCTCTGGCAAACGAATCAATATTTCATTATCAGATACATTCGGTTTCAGTGTGCCATCCAATACCATTCGAACTACATCTTCTCTTTCTTCCTTATTGAAGCGATAATCTAAATCTAAAACTATTGAGGTAAAAGGAACAATTAACATCAAAATAAAAATAAATAGATTCAACAAAAAAGGTATTCCTCTTCTTGCCCTATTGAAGGATTTACTTACGACAAAATACACAAAAACAATCAGTGAACAAATCAAGAAAATAATATAACCCAGTATCTCAATAAATGGCGCAAAAAAGGAAGTGAGGATATCAGCTAAAGTAAAGCGATAGATATTCAGAAGCAATATTATCATTGATCCAATTATTGCAATCGAAAGCATGAAATAGAATATGATTTTCGATTGATTATTCTTAATTCGCTTTATTTCATCCTCTATGAGATTTAATTCATCCTCCATGAGACACCTCCATAACAAAAGTTTTTAAGTGAATTTCCTAGATCGTCTTATTTACGAACTTCACGAAATTTCCATATTTATGGTATTCGTTACGCGAACTAAATAATCCTGTTCGTTCAATGAAACGCTAACACAAGAAATTGTTTCACCATTATTATACATTTAATTAAAAAATGGCATCAAATTCAAGCGTCGTTTTTATCGTGTTGATCAATTTTTCACTATCATTTTGAATGCTTTTTTTCATGTTCATTTAAATTTTCTACATTACTCTGACAGATATAGCTTTACTTGTTACATTTCGAACAGTTTTACGTATTAACCAAGGGAAATATTTAAATGTGTTTGTTTATTACGCTATAGTAAATGTTTGATATAAAATTTTTGGAGGTTTGATATGCCAGATTTGTTGTTGTTGCTATTCTTGTTTAACTTATCCTTATTTCTCCTGCACGAAATGGATGCAATTCGACGATCGGAATGGAAACTATTTTTTGTTCTACAAGATATGGATGATGCAAAAGCCTATAAAGTGTTCACCCTTATCCATCTCCCCCTGGACACCATCATACTCACTTTACTTTTTAGCCAATATCAGACGATTACGTTTTGGGTGATAGACATCTTTCTCATGATCCATGCGATCCTGCACTTATTTTTCGAAAAGCACTCCCGCAACGAATTTAAAAATACATTCTCTCGTTTAATCATCTATCCGATGGGAATTCTTGCTGCTATTCATTTATTATTAATTGCGAATCCTTAATTTCTCACTTAGGTCTTAGCGATTGTACAAGGAAGGTATCTCCGGTATCGGTCCTCTCATATAGCTTGCATCTGGCTTATGTAATGGGAGGAACAGCTATGGCTTTTTTTGAAATGTAATAAATTGACCCAGTAGCAATTATTCCGTATAATTACTCACTGCCCCAGTATCCAAGCAGCTTTTTCATTGCTCAAACCTGCCCGTTAGCTTAATAAAAAGAGCAGGATACCGTAGTACCTACTCATCAATGTCTATTATTCAACTATCGTTTCCTGTTTGATTAACGCCAGGATTTGTAAGCCCTCTTTTCCCATTAACCTATTTGATTGTAACTTTCGCCTAGGTTTTTAGCAAAATTATGCAATGTAATACCGCCGATAATTGCCAAGAACACAAGAATACCAACAAAAAGTAAAATTCGTTTTTTCATTCTATTATTAGCTCACCTCGTTTATTAATCCTGAATATGTAATAATTTAGACTCTATCTGCGATAAAAGGTTACGCTATCCTGCCCTTCAGCTTAACGAGAAAGGAGCAGTTGCCATCGACTAACTGCTCTATGGTCCGTTCAACTTTCGTTCCCTGTTAGTTAAATAAATTTGTTGTCTGTTTTTATTGATTGTCTTCGTCGCTTTTGTACTCCAAAATATCACCTGGCTGACAATCCAAGGTTTTACATATCGCTTCTAATGTTGATAAACGAACCGCTTTTGCTTTCCCATTTTTAAGAATGGAAAGATTCGCCATAGTAATTCCAACCCTCTCCGAAAGCTCCGTTACGCTCATTTTTCGTTTTGCTAACATCACATCAATATTAATAATAATTGCCATATGCTCCACCTCAGACCGTTAAATCATTTTCTGATTTTATATTAATAGCCTCTTGTAAAAGTCTTTGGAGAACAGCAGCAAAAACGGCGATCACCATAGAGGCGAAAATAATGACCAATCCCATTGGTATGAAACTTGGAGGGTCAACTCTCTTCCCCATGAGATAATAAAGTGGCATACCTAGCAGGTACAAGGTACTGATTGTGATGGCACAGTATTTTATATTCTTTAAAGCTTTTACCGATAATTCCGAGAACGCCTGGTTCTTATCAATATAGCTTAAAAGTTTAAAAGCTTGATACARAGCAAAATAAAAAGGAATCGCCGCTGCGTACATATCGATTAAGACGAGAGATTTCATATAAGCCTTTTCTGGATACAATTCTCCAGCAAAATTCCCAATCTTAGGCACTAAAAATATGTACATAGCAAGAATTGGGATTCCAATAAGAATAACAGCTATCTTCAAAAAGAGTGTTTTTCCTCGTTTCATAAACTGCACCTCACTTGTTTAATGTAAGTTTTTACTTTACCACAAATTTTATCGTTTTACGATAAAATAATATCGTTTTGTATAAAAATAAAAAGCATTTCTCATTACAAAGAAATGCTCTTACTTTAAAATGTTAAATTTGCAACTTGTTCAACAAAACCGCCCGTTAGCTTAATGAAGGGCTTCCGCTTGGAAGCCCTTTGGATGTTCAACTATCGTTCCCCGTTAGCTCAACGTTTAATTGTATTCCCCTTTAAATGGCTTTTTAAAATCCCGTATTTGTTTGTTATTTTGATCGTATTCAGCCCAATAGAACACATCTCTAAAATCTATTTTTGCAATGTTGAGATATTTTTGAAGCTGTTCAATACTTCCTTCAGATAAAAACAAAATTGATCTAATTAATCTCAATATAAACTCTTCTTCGGTGTGGAAAAAACTTTGATTAGTTAATAGGTCTTCAACAAAATCGTATTGATCCTTATATTCCTGCTGTATTTTTTCAATAATATCCAAAGGAAGAATTAAACTCATATTTCAACTCCGAGCTTAATGGATTTTTGAAATTAATGGTACTACMGCAGTTTCTCATAACGTCTTATTTGCGATGACCGTAAATTTCCCATATCTGAGGTATTCGTGAAGAGATCAAACTATTAGCTAGAATAGTTTAACAAAGAAAGGGAGCAGCTGCCGCAGCAAACTACTCCATGTTTGTTCAACTATCGTTCCCAGTTAGTTAAATATTAATTTGCCGAATAAATCATTCCCTCCTATTAAAACTTTGCTGTCGATTCAATAAAAGTTAGTGAGAGTTTATGCCGTCATTTGTCTAACATTTTTGAAAAGTACTTAGGAGCCTCCTTAAAACCTTGTCTCTCATAAAATTTATGAGCATCTATTCTTCTGGAATGACAATGAACTTGGATACTGTCACATCCCCTTTTTCTGGCAGAGGCAGAGGCAAATCCCTCTAATTCCTTTCCAATTCCTTTACTTCTAATTGAGGAGTCCACAACAAGATAACTAATTGATGCGATATCTCCTCTAATTCCTAATTGCGGGATATAATGAATGGAAATACAGGCAATAACACGTCCTTCATCTTCATAAACCATTAATTCTTCGTTGGGGTCAGTAAGAAGTCTTTCCATGTTCTCTTTAATAAAAAATTCGGTTTCCGGGTAGCCTAATTGCGTCAATAGTTTTGCTATATCTTTCCTATCCTCCAATTTTGCAACTCTTATCATAAATTTCATCTCCACTCATCTAACACTTTATAGGCTGTCGCTCGACATAAATCATAATTTGGTTTTGATATGCTTAAATAACTATCGGCAACTGTAACCCTTCACCATAAGCATGGCATTATATTAGCGAAATTACTAGAACCACGGTGTGACTATTTCAATGCAGGTGTGGCTTATTGTTGCTAAACCATAACTTATAAAAAATGCCAACTAGCGCTTTTACGCAATTTATTTAATAAGAAAATCCATAACAAGGACCGTCTGCTTTCTTGTTTTTATTGAGTTAAACTGCCCATTAGCTTAACAAAAAATGGGAGCAGCCGCCACAGCAAACTGCTCATAGGTATGTTCAACCATCGTGTCCCGTTAGCTCAATGATCTGAAGAAATTGTTTTACTCAAGTTATTCCTCAGAAATCTCTACGTACGATCTAAACCTAATTTGACGCCGAAATTGGGCATTCACCTTGCCTAGGGCGAATATCTTAATGGGGAAGTACTTTTATAAAATTGAGGTGATACACTTGGGATACTTCGTTACTGTGGAACCGGGCGTAAAAATATTTATCGAGGACATCAATCCGAAGGGAAATAAAACGATACTTTTTATTCATGGATGGCCGCTAAACCATAACCAGTTCGAATATCAGTTCAATTACCTTCCGAAGCTCGGATATCGTTGTATTGGAATGGACTGGAGAGGATACGGCAATTCGGATAAACCATTCGACGGTTACGGTTTCAATAGATTAGCAGATGATCTTCGTATGGTCATCGAAGCGTTACAATTAAAAAACATAATATTAGCAGGACACTCTACCGGAGGCGCGATCTCGATTCGTTATATGGCTCGTTACAAAGGGTACGGGGTATCTAAACTCGTCCTGATCGACGCTGCGTCTCCATCAAGCGTTCCCAAAGAATTTACGAATAAAATCATCGAAGAAACAAACAATGACCGTCCGAAAATGCTGCAAAACCAAACGGAGATTTTTTTCTTTCAGTACATTTCTGAACCAAAATCCGAATGGTTCTTTCTAATGGGTTTACAAGCTGCGAATTGGTCGACTTCCGCTATTATGGTCACGCTAAGAGACGAGAATGTTTACAACGATCTTGGACAGATCGATGTGCCCACATTAATTATTCATGGAATTCATGATAAAGTCGTTCCGTTTTCCCAAGCTCAGGAAACAAATAAGCTGATTAAAAATTCGCAATTAGTTTCATTCCAATACAGCGGCCATTGCCCTTTTTTGGAGGAGCGTGATAGATTCAACCAACTATTATCTTCTTTTGCATAATGCACATTCTATCTAGGGGTTCCAGCGTTTCATTAGTCGAAAAGTCATTAAGTGCTTGATATGTTTGTTTTTCATCCATTAATTAAGTTCACTTCCCCTTTTATTACCAGTAGCTGTCTTCACTTGCTTAGTGACTAAAAAAACCCCCTTCTAACGAAAAGTATTATATAAAACCAGAATGGTAACAGCATGTTGCTAGGAGGGAAAAATTTATGACTAACCAACTCACTGAATGTATTAATCACTCAGCTCAAAATAATCCCAATATAACTTCTATTATGGCCGAAATGATCGCAACTATGGAGAATGACGCAAAACTCAAAAAAGAAATTCTTTTTAAAGTTGATGAAATCAGTATGGAGATTTTCAGAAAAGATAAACTTTGTTATGACGTAGTGAATGCTACTCGTAATAACGGTGATTATTACAAAGCTATGATGTTATGGAAACAATTTAGAAATGAAGTAGAGATTGCCCTAGGAGATTTGTATAAGCGAATTCAATGGACAAGGTACCCTGACGAGTGGAGTGAGACATATGAGCTCCTAAAGCGTCGAGCAGCTTTACATGATGATGAGGTGGAACGATTAGAGCGGCAAGAGTTATTGAGCGTCTAATCAGTTCTATAAATTGGAACAGTCATCTCTTATCACACTCAATTCGAGCTCGACCCCGGGTAGTCTTGCGCTCGGGCTACATGTTTGAATTTTGCGATGTCAACACCAACAATTAAAGTAGAAGAAGTGATTTGATTAATGCGTTCATTTATCTTGTAGTCTCCTTGGTTTGATTTGAATCCGGTGGCTGACGAGCAACTTGGACCCAATAACATCATACCAAGGAGTCTTTTTGTTACTCAAACCTCGTATTTCTTCATAATAGGAATGCTGCCCGTTAGCGTAATGACGAAGGGCTGCCACGCGGCAGCCCTTTAGTTTTCAACTATCGTTACCGTTAGTGGAAAATCTTGTACGGCACGGCTATTTCTCCAACACATAGCGGGCTGCGATAATACCTGACTGGAGCGTTCGGCTGGACAGCAGCTTGAGCCTGATTTTCTCACCGCCGCCGTGGAATGCCGATTTTCCGCCGCCCAAGATGACTGGACAAATCGTCAGCAGGAATTCGTCGATCAGGCCGAGCTCAAGCAACGTCTTCGCCGCCCCCGGACTGCCGAAGATAACGAGATTTTTGCCTGGCTGCTCCTTGAGCGCCTTGATTTCATCTGCAATATTGTCCTTGATCAGTACCGTATTGTTCCATTCGACAATGTCCATCGAGCCAGAAATAACGATCTTCTTCACATCCTGCAGCCATTTGGCATGCTCCATATCGTGCCTCGACGCATCCGGATTGTCCAGCATCGCGGGCCAGTAGCTCTCCATCATCCGATACGTCGTTCGTCCGTATACCGGTGAGCCGACTTCGGCTACGACTTCCTCGGCGTATTTCTCTAATTCCTCGTTGTACGGAATCCAATCTAGTCCTCCGTTCGAATCCGACGCATACCCGTCCAGCGATACATGCATAAACAATACGAGTTTTCTCATGTTTGCTTCTCCTCCGATTTCTAATTTAGTAATTCGATTATTTGGCAGTAGGCCGTGTTTCGTCCTTCTCTTACGTTTACTATAAATCATTACGTTACGTAAGGGTCAAGTGGAAATCTGAAGACAAAATTATTGCGTATCTGTTCGTTAGCTTAACCAATTTACGGATTCACCAAGACTCTAACATCGAAAGCCGAAAGAGACTTTAGACCAATTTTATTTAGATATGATAGACGCAATTCCAGATCATTAATCAATTCGCAATAATTATCTAATACTTGTTTGTCGAGGCAATTACGTAATTTCTGGACAACTAATAGTGATTCTGAGATCGGCATTCTCAACACATCTGAAAGGGAATTCCCCATAACCAAGCGTTCCTGTTCCAACAAGCTTTCGGTACAATTTGGACACTTTCCATGTTCGGAGAATAATTTTATTGCCCAAAGGTTTCCTTTACTAGTTGTTCCTGCAGCACGCATATGTTTCAAATCGAAAACGCACCCACGATAATAGTTTTTATGTTCCCTTTTCTTGAAAACGTATGTTACAGGCTCCTTATCATATCCATAAAGTAAAATATCGGTAAATTGCTTATCTTGCTCAACAAGTGGGCTTTCAAAGTCAATCCCGATCATTTTAGCCAGTTCTCTAATCTTTACAACAGGTCCGCAGTTAGTACCCGCCCATAAAAGCACAGCTCCTTTTTTAAGCGAGAGTTCAGTTGCGACCATACGACTTGAATCAATATCACCAAGGACAGTACCTGTACCGTTACATGTAGTGCATGTTGGAGTGCTTTCTCGTAAAGACCAAATGCCATTTTTCTCCCTGGCCTCACCAATATTCGCATACAATGACGAAAGATGTTCTAAGACTCCGGTAATTGTACTAACAAGAGACCCTGGTCTTTTGGCGTTAAACTTTTTATGGGAAAGTCCAAATTCCAATTAAAAAACACCCCTTTGGCTGTTTGCTCAATACCCTTAAATTATACCGACCACTTTATATTATGTAAATATTTACCTCCAAAACTATCTTGCCCGTTAGTTCAATGAAAGACTGAATAATTAAAGGCATCCAACAATACCATTGAACCTGATTAACTAAATTCTAAAAAAAATCGGCGATAACGTTCTCTCCGACGCTCTCCGCGGAGCTGAGCATAAGTTTGCATGGTCGATGCTTTTTCATGCTGAGATCGTGAACTAACCGACAGCCCAAAGTATGTAAAACGATTGATGAGCTTAAGCTACAATTGGGTTAGCCTCTTTATTTGAGGGAATTCGAAAGAACATTGAATACTTGGGTCACATTTCGACAAAATAACTATCTTTTTTATTGACAGAGTTCCAAATGATAGTAAGATAGTAAATAGTGGAAATAAAAACTAGTTCTGGAGGCGTTTTTTTTGAAGAGATTGTCGATTACTGCTATGATTTGCGTTTTATTGTTCAGTATAGGTGTTATTCCTGTATCAGCAGCCAATAAAGGAGCTTATATTTTTGTAGATGGAGTCCCACTCAAATCTAAATCAGTAAGCAAGAATGGAGTTTCCTTCGTTCCCTTCAGAGAATTATTTGGAAATTTGAAAATGGAAATCGGCTATGATGCAAAACTTAAACAAGTTACGGGCAAAAAGGATGATTTAAAGATTACATTTACGATTGGCAACAAAACAGCAGTTGTGAACGGCCAGAAGAAAGCATTGCAAGCAGAACCCTTTACGCAAAATGGTAACACTTACATCCCAATTAGAATCGTTGGGGAAGCAACAGGTAACTCCGTTTATTGGTCTGCAGAAGCAAATGTGATTCAAGTTAATAGTCCATCCTTTAAAGGGGCCTCTTACACGATCGACGGTATCCCGATATTTTTCAGTGCTGATGGAGTGATATCGTTTGGTCCCGTTGCAACCAACGCCCTGAATACCCAAAAAGAGTTAGCCGAGATCGATTCCATTACTGAGACAATTGCAAATTTCCCTGAATTCCGTGTTGTTGGTGCGCCACCAACAGAGAAGGAATCCAAACTACCAGGGTATAAAGGATATCCGGATTATTTTGACGCCAATTATGTAGCTGCAGCAGAGAATAAAGAAGCATTGCCACCACTGATGAGCAAGGGATGGATTTCATTATCTATGCTGTCTGAAATCGAAGGCGTAAGCAAACTTGGCAATAGCAATGCCAACATCATTACGATAGGCAAATATGTCGGCTTCGAAATCGTCAGAGTGGATATTAATTTGACAGCGGAATACAAAAAGGCGACGGATGGCGACTTTACTTTAAGTGACATTCGTATTAAGAAATACAAAGGAACCATGTATCTGAACATTGAAGATTTGATAACAACTGGACTCATAGAATCTAATTAACACTCATTTTTTTTCAATTAGGAGTCAAATCATTGCTAATTTAATCGATTGAGCTGATCATGATTGACGCTTCTAAAAAAACTAGGGCCACTTTGGGGCCCTAGTTTTTTGTTTGTTAGCGATTATCCACTTTCAATGATAATCAACGAACGCCAATTTAGCTGTCGAAAGCCTTCGATACATATTCCTGGCTGACATTAACCAAGGTAACTTGAGTTTGTTTCTTTCAGGCTATTCAACGGTTGCATCGAGGAGTTTGTTCGTTATTTCAGCTTTATCAATTGCCACAATAATTTTATCAAACCTATTCATCGTCCTTTCTGTGGCAGTTCGTAACTATTTCAGCTACCTACAAAACGGTTTCTTCCTGCTCCTATACCGACTAAAAAGAGTAAGACCGAAGCGCCAAGCAGAATGAAAAGTGGTAGATTCCAACTATTTGTCAAATCATGCAGAAAACCTATAAGGGCAGGACCGATTGCGGCAAGAAGATATCCGATCGATTGCGCCATGCCAGACAGTTCCGCTGCTTGATGCGCATTTTCAGTACGTAAACCGAAAAACATCATGGACAAACTAAAGGCGCAGCCTCCACCAATTCCGAGTATTATTATCCATAACAGAATTATATTGGAGCTTCCGTATAGAAGTCCGAGCGTTCCCGTCAAAAGCAAAATGGTTATGATGACCACTAACAAACGTTGACTAGACATACGCCCTGCAATAACGGGCACAATAAAAGTAAATGGAAGCAGAGCTAACTGCATTATCGAGAGGTACCATCCTGATTGGTTTGAGTCAATTCCTTGCTGTTTTAAAATTTCAGGCAACCATGCGATCAACACATAGAAAACCATGGACTGTATACCCATAAACAAGGTTACTTGCCAGGCAAGAGGTGATTTCCAAACATTCACATCGTTGCTGGCTATCTGTTGACTCATCGTGGTTGTTTGCTTCGTTTGATTTCTTAGTTGGGGTAGCCAACAGAGAATCGATACAAAGCTTAGAATCCCCCATATTCCCAATGCTCCCTGCCATTTTAGACCTGCGTTCAAGGCTAGCGGTACACTGATTCCCGATGCGATTGCTCCAAATAAACTCATTGAAATGGAGTAAATACCTGTCATGGAGCCAATTTTATTTGGGAAATCCCTTTTGATTAAACTTGGCAATAATACATTACATATGGCAATTGCGAATCCAAGAATTGCTGTCCCAATATACAAATTAGCTATGCCAGATAAAGAACGTATTACAATGCCAACAGTCAGAAAGATTAGGGCAATCAAAATGATACGTTCAACACCATACCTTCGTCCTAATTTTGGTACTAGTGGCGATAATAAAGCAAAGGCAAGCAAAGGTACCGTTGTTATCAGGCCGGCTAATGTATTTGAAATAACAACGTCATCCCTTATGAAACTCACCAAAGGACCGACTGAGGTTAAAGGAGCACGTAAATTAGCTGCAATAACAATAATGCCGAGAATTATCAGTCCTATAGATGATGGTACGGCTTTTTTATTTTGTTTGTTCGACATTCTTCATTTCTCCTTCCTGAATTTATACGTATAATTTGTTTCCTACTGATTGAAAAACTATGAAATAACATCCGCGCGAATAATAAAAGTATATTATAGTATATTATTTTTAACAAGTGGTATTGTATAATATACATAAAATCATCTGAAAACAAAAATACAACTCTGAATTCCCGTCATGGAATTCGGAGTTGTATTAAATAAGTAGGATTTCTGACTTTTAGAAATCATACTTTAAGCATATATGGAGCACTGTTTCGCTATTCGTATGATTGGTATAAGAGTGAGGACAATCTGCACGAAAACTGATCGTATCATATTGATTCAATGTGTAAACCTCTCCATTGACTTGAATTTCAATGGAACCAGTCATTACTGTCGCAATTTCAGTTGTATTCGCATGATGACCTTCAGGGTGATACGAGCTATTCGGCTGTAAGTAAGCCCGACACATTTCAATATCGTTGCTTGTGTGTTTAAAGACTGGTTCAATGATCCAATTTTTTTGATCATTAGAAAACCGCAGTCCTTCTCCTGCTCGATACAAACTAACAGGCTCTTCTGATTTCAACAAAGCCAATAGCGGTAAAGACATGCCTTTTGAAATTTTCCAAATAATCGCCAAAGTTGGATTTGTATCGCCACGTTCGATATTCCCCAGAGTAAGTTTGCTTACACCCGTTAATTCCGCTAATTCGTCTAAGCTCATGTTTTTTTCTTTTCTGTACTTTTTCAAGGCACCGCCGATTTGTAATACAAGCTGTTTTGATTCATCGATTTCATCCATTTGATATTCACCTCAACAAAAAACAATTATAGCAAGTATACTGTTTATCTAGACTCTTTTCCATACAATTAGTATTGGATGGTGGACTATTCTCCTCTGTACAATTCTGTACACAAACAAAAAAAACCTCCCCGCAGTACCCTGCAGAGAGGTTCCTTCTAATAGAATATCTTCTCATCCCGCTTATCCTTAAGTATTTCCACCGCTTCCCGGAACCGCAGAGAGTGTATAATCTCCCGCTCCTGCAAATACTTCAAGCTATCCTGCAGATCCACATCATCCCTAAGATCAATTAGCCACTGATACGTCGCCCTAACCTTCTCCTCCGCCGCTATGTCCTCATATAGATCCGCAATTGGATCACCTTTGGCCTGAATGTACGTAGCCGTAAAGGGTACGCCGCCTGCATTCTCATAAAACAAGGCGCTGTCATGAGCAACATAATGAGCACCAAGTCCAGCAGCCTTAAGCTGTTCTGGCGTTGCATCTTTTGTCAGCTTGTAAATCATGGTCGCAATCATCTCAAGGTGTGCAAATTCGTTGGTGCAATGCCTTCCAAGACTGACTTGGCATTATGGTATCCTACTCATTTAGACAATATATAAAAAAGCCACATGTTATGCGACTTCCGTTGTATAGATATTCATATCATCAGACAGCACTAATGTTGCTCTTCAAAATAATGAACTCTGAAATAACTTCTTTTAATGTTATTTTCTTTTTTGTTTCGATCTATTGGAGTTAGAAAAATCACATCATCTGGGTTTTTCGCAACTCTAAACACTTCTCCTTTAAAACTTACTGTTTCTAAATCCCAAGTCAATAGACTTACCGTAGCTTTGATCAGGGCTATGGTGCCGATTGAAATCAAATCCTCTAAGTCCTCACCCGTATTATCGTATTTTTTGAGGTTGTGGACACAACCCTATGTAAATCATTGCTGCCAAGAGTGGAAAGTTATCCTCTGCAGTTCGATCCACACTAATAGTAAACACCCATTGTATAAATACAATGAGTGTCTGTCTTTCATTACTTAATCGTTTTTAGCTTAGGCGAATTGCTCTCTCATAATGAAATCACCGTTGATAAGCTATTTCTCAAAATCCGAACCCAATTAGCCATTCTCCAAAGCAATTGGTCTACGGCCAGCATGCAAAGAAGCTCTTTATAAACGTTCACGTTAACCAGAAGAGGAAGATTGTCGAACGTATTGTCAAAACCTTTTATCGTGCAGCTTTGGGGGATAGATAACCCCCGTTTCTCTAACGTTAAGAATGCGAATTGAGCGTGCGAATCGTCACGCAAACCAGTACCTCTGGCATGCCTTCTCCGGGAATTTCTCCATCTGAAGATTAACACGGCTTCAAGCCCAATGTGCTCCGGGATGCGAACAGCCCACAGAGTAACCTGGTTGAAGGGTTAAAGAAGTGGCTCAGAGCAGATGTCATCAACATCAATAGTTTGTTTTAGCACATAACCGCTGAGATACGGAAGAATGTAGGGACATTTATGATTAATATTATGAAAGAATCCCATGAGTATTATCGATCGTCTTTGCATCAGAATGCAGAAGTGTCTTTAGTTCAACTTATATTATTCGGATAGGAAAGATTAATAACCGCTTGACCGCGATGCGTCTCGCGATCGCTCTCCACGTTCGGATCCAGCACGCTGCGAATCTGGTCATAGCTGAGTTCTAATGATGGGTTGAACTCCGCAGATGCCGCATATTGCAGCAAGCTATGAAGAAGCTGGCGTACCTCCGGCTTATCTTGGTGACCAATAAGGTCGCTTGCGCATATGAGCAAGCTTCCATTGCCAACCTTAGCTTCAACGATCAAGCCGAGCTTATGATTGCGCTCAAAGTTGTCAATGACCTGCACTAGGGGACGGAACGCTTCCGGCCACTTATCCAGTATAAGCGAATGAGAGTGGGTCAGGATCGGCCACCACTGCCAGTTGCTATGAAACTCGGTTGGAAAGGCCTCGAACATGGGATGCTTCTCATCACATAAGATTCCGAGCGTTCCCGGTGCTGGAGCCGCGTTTTTCCCCTCACAGATGGATCTAAACATAGGATAACACCAAAAGTCCGAAGCAAACGCTCCGCCGATATGGGAGGATAGCTGCTCTTGATGGGGAATGAGCAAAACACGCCCGCCTTCTTCGAGAATATCGCCTACCTCTTGATTGAATTCTCTACGCAAGTGAAATTCAGCTTGTTGCGGCTTGGCTTCTGTCTGCGCCGACGGATATACCCAGATCGGATAATGATTTATAACGTCGCTGCCCTTCCATTTCAGAGTAAGCTCCAGCTTGGCGGGAGCCTCTGCTGCGGACAGGTCGATCTGCAGCGTACCCACATTTTCCAAAGCCCCTTGTTGAATATTCTTTGCCGCCATCGCTCCAGCCTCAATTAGTCGGTCTCCTTGCTTTAGCGACCACTCCAACTGCATAGCTTCAAGCGAGTCAGACCCGTAATTTGCGATTTCCAGCTCGGCGACAAACGTCTCCTCCTGGGTATACGTAAACCTCGGAATCCTTGCCAGCAGAACGATTTCCGAGCAAAACTCGCGCCACTTCTCCGGTTCTATGAAGCCTTTGGATTCCATAAACGCGTCCAATACGCCAACCAATGCCGTTCCTTGGCCCGGAAAGTCCTGCAGATCTAGCAGTTGAAACCCGCCGAAGCCCGGAGTGCGCAAAGCGGCTTCAATCTCTTCGCGGTAGCATATAACCGCGAGCTGTCCGGATGCCCGGAAGAAATGATCGGCTTGATCGAGCATTCCCGCAGCCTGAAGCCTCTCGCGAAACACTTCTAAGTTCCGTGCTTTCAGGACGCCTGTGTATTTCTCTATTTCGCCAAAGTTTGGGAAGGATTGATATTGGCCAATTTCATGGCTTATCGTAGGCACTTGAATGTCCGGAAGATTATCACGATAGTCCGTTAAGGTTGAAGGATAGCTATCCTGCACATGCCCAAGGGGCAAGTCCGCATGGGAGAACGAAGCTCGAACCATCGATTCGCCATGCCCTGTTCGCATGGTAACCCAGAAATCAGAGTCTTCCGAGAAAGCCGGCGCCCAGAAATAGTTATTCGCCCCTTCAGCGTATAAGCGCCTGCTATCTTGTTCCCGATATTCCTTCAACAAGCTCGACATGGCGTTGCGACTGCCATGCAATTCGTTGCCTAGCGTAAACAAAGCAAATGATGGGTGATTGCCATAAGCCTTTAATATGCGCAGTCCTTCCTCCCGCAAGTAGTCCGATCTCGCCTCATCATAGTCTTCATCCGCTGGATCTTGAAATGCGCCCCAATACGGCAGCTCAGGCTCGAAATAAATACCGAGCAAATCCGCGGCTATAAATCCTGCTTCTGGCGGGCAGCAGGTGTGGAAGCGATAATGATTAATCCCGTAGGACTTGGCGATAGATAGCACCTTGACCCATTCTTCCACCGTCATCGGCGCATAACCGGTTAAAGGAAAAGCCAACGCGTCATGTTTTCCTCGCAAAAATACTTTACGACCGTTATTCGTGAACTGTGTGCCTTCCGTACCGAACTTGCGCATGCCGAAGCTTACGGATTGCTCATTCCGATACGATTGCCCGTTAGCGTTCGCCTCCAGACTCACAAGCAAGCGGTATAATACGGGGTTGAACTCATCCCACAGCATGATATCTTCGCCGAGTTCATAGTGCAGTTCAACAGACTGGTTACCCGGTACGGACTGAATCATAGCGATCTTTACTGCTGTTGCAGCATTTACGTTGCCTTGGATTGTTCCAATCATATCCATTAAAGCGATAGATAGCTGGGTATCCGCATTGTCCATCGTGTCGTTGATTAGCTGAAACCTGAGCTGAACGGACTTATTAGCAACATCGGGGAACGCCTGAATGTTGTCTAATCGGATTAAATCCGCTGCTTGAAGCTCCATTCTGCCGAGCAGTCCGTTCCAGTTCGTCTGCGTATCGGGTGATGTCATATGACCGCCTTTTATCGGCAGGCCGCTGTTATCAACCAATATGGTTAACGTATACGTGCCAGGAGTCATGATCCCAAATTCATAGATATGGGGTGCGCTTACGCTGTTCTGCATGCCTTGCAGTTCATCGCAGATCCAAACCTTCGTTACTCTTGTCCGCTCCACGTACAGCTGGATATGCTTGTTCGCCCATTCCGCCTTGATTTCAATCTCGCGTTGGTACCATGCATAACCGTTTATCGGATAAGCCTCAGTTAGGTGAGCGACTTCTTTGGCCGTGTTATATTCGCCTTTTTGATACTCCGAGGTGGTTCCTGGCAGCTGAATGTGATCTTGCAGCCGCTCGTTATACCATTTTTGATCAATGCCTTGCTTGGTCTCATCAAAGCAAAATCTCCACGTTCCCGCAATTGACTCTATCATCATTTTTTCATAGCCTCCAGCTCTTAGCAAATGCCTTAATGGTAATCCCTATATTCTTGCGGCGTATAGCCCGTCGTCTTCTTGAACAAGTAGGCAAAATAAGCTGCGGTCTGAAATCCGACCTGCTCAGATACCTCGTACACCTTGATGCTTGGATTGTTAAGCAGCTCTTTGGCTTTATTCATGCGCGTTTCCTGTAGAAAATCAGATATCGTTTTGCCCATCTCTTTTTTGAACAGCACGCTTAAGTAACTCGCATTCAGATGATGAATTTCAGCAATTTGCTTTACTGTGATATGTTCTTGGAAATGTGCCTCCAAATATTCGGAAACCTTGCCGATCAGATTATGCCTTTGACTGGCTTCACCTTTCTTTTCGATAACCATATGGCGTTGAACGTAATCGATCACGACTTCACGAATTTGCGCCTCGCTTCTGCAATCGATCAGCTTCTGCCACATCTCCAAATTCATTTCCCCGCCCAGCTCTTTATTCCATGTCTGCTTGCGAGCCAGTTCGCTGAGCAATGCCATGCCAAACGCCTGTATATACGTAAATGGCATAGAAGGCTGAGGAAGCAGCATATCAAACACATTATTAACGTAGTCAACAACCTTATGAGCATCGGCAGCATCTTCTGTCAGCTGTATAATCTCGGGTATAATCTCTTCACGCAGACGAAATTGTTGGAATTCCGATTCATCCAGTCGATCATAGTGCAGAACTTGCCCGCTCTCCATCAAGCGGAATCTTGCCATCATGAATTTAACTTCCTTATAAAGCGTCGGTACATCTTCCCAAGTCGTACATACTCTGCTATTGCCAATCGTAACCGTTGAGCCGTATTGCTCCTGCATGACATTTTGGATGAAAGCAAGCTGTTTTTCAATTGACGCACGTTCAAGCGGACTTAAATTAATGTGCAAGGCCACGATTTCATCGGTGACGGTCTTTGCGACATAAACATGATCAAAATCGCTTAAACCGATATGGACCGTTCTCAAAAATCCGTTGCTGATCACAACCCGCTCTCTTGCGTCCTGCACCGAGGAATGAAAATGATCATAGCCCAGTACGATTAATCCGATTTCTTGGTTGCTTGCAGGAAGCTCCAGCAGGCTGCCCCATGAATGCAGCATCTGGGCATGAATGCCTGCCTCCCCAATAACATCGGATACGAACCGTTCTCTGACGATATCGAGACTGCCGGATACTTTCTGTTGCAGCTCCTGCGCTTGATTTTCAATTTGCTTTAACTTGGTTAATGTCTTGCGGAACCCGGTAAGCTTGCTCTCTACCTCTTCCACTTTAATCGGCTTCAACACATACGCTTGCGCCCCAACGTTCATCGCTTCCTGTACAAATTCGAATTCGTTGTAGCCGCTGATCATCAGCACTTGAAGCTGCGCCTGGATCGCTTTAGCCTCTTCAACAAGTTCAATTCCCGTCATAACAGGCATTGATACATCTGATATCAACACATCAATAGAAGTATTCCGCAATATGTCGAGAGCTTCTTGACCGGACTCTGCGGTGAAAGGCGTATCATAGCCTAGCTCCTTCCACTTGATATAGCGCACAAGCCCCTGAACATGGGTAGGCTCATCATCCACGATCAACGCTTTTAACAACACTACATCACCTTCCTAATCTGCGGCCTATGAACACTTGCCGGTATGATAATCGTTGCCGCCGTCCATTCGTTCTCTTTGCTGTCTATGGTAAATTCATGTTTATTCTCAAAATAGAGCTGGAGCCGCTCGCGAATATTAGCAGTACCGTATCCGTTTCCGTTCCCCGCCTGCTTTCCTAATTGAATCTGTTTCAGCATCTCTCTTGAGATGCCTATTCCGTTATCGAACACCTCGAATCGAATGTTGTCTTGTTCGAGCTGCGCCGAAATTCGGATAACGCCGCCCTTCTTCCCTGTAATGTTGCCATGCAAATAACAATTTTCCACAATAGGCTGTAATAACAGCTTGATTGTGTAAAGCTCCAGCAGCTCTTGCTCGATATGCCACTCGATGGTCACCCTTCCCGGATAACGCATTTCTTGAATGTCCAAATAAGCTCTCACATGATCAAGCTCGCCCTTTATTTGTATGACATTAATTTTATTGTCCAGCGCCAGACGGTAAAAGGCGGTCAAGGCGTCTATGGTACGCAGCTGTTTTTCGTCTTGAAGATCCAGCGCACGCCACCTTAGCAAACTTAACGAATTGTATATAAAATGAGGATTGATTTGAGCCTGCAGCGCTTTGAATGATTGCTCGCGTTCCTTGAGCTTCGCTTGCGTAATGTCTTCAACGAGCATACCCAGACGGCCGGACATCGAATTAAACAAAACTTCCAGATCGCCGAGCTCATCTTTAGCCGTATTGCGAATACTGACATCGAACTGTCCTTGACTGACATCGTACATGCGCGTGCCAAGCTTACGAATACGCCATACGACATTTTTCAGCACCGTCATAATTAAAAAAATAGAGCAAAGCAGAAAAAAGAAAATAACAGCCACGATGCCGTATAAAATCATCTTGGACTGGCGCTCAAGCTGATCCATCTGGATCAACGCGGCCACATGCCAGTTCGAATCAATCGGCCTTACCATAAGCAGATTGCCATCCACCATTACGCCATCAGATAGGCTCGCATCATCCCAGTGATTGTTCAGCGTTGTCGATTGAAGCTTTAATCCGATTTTTTCTGGATCGGAGGAAACGATGATCGTGCCGGAATCGTCAATAATCGATAATTCGCCTGAACCACTGAACGGCTGATTGAACAGATTGCCAAAAACCGATTTATAGTCTAACAGCATATAAATAATGCCCTGCAAATTGCCGGTCGGGCTCATCACTTTATGTGAGATGACAAGCTTATTCTTGTTCACGTTGCTCCATATTAACGAGTTGGAAGCCTCGCTCGTTTGGGTAAACCAATCCGTCTCATTCAAGTCAGGCTGCAAGATGCGCCCCTCTGGCTTCCACAGCAATCGTCCGTCCTGCACAAGCATCGGATTCGTGTGGTAAATCCGGAAATCATCGATACCCGGCAAGTATTTACTCGTAAATACAAATGAACGGTCTACATACTCAACCGTGTTCAGCTGCTCGAACATATCCGAGTAATTACGGCTTAACCGCGAGATTAGCTCCCCATCCGTTGCCGTACGCGTAGCAAGCACATCGTAGCTTTGCTTGCGGAATTCTATATTTTGAACGGTTTGGCGCATCGCTTCATTAATGGTGACCAAGTAATTGTCCCTGAAGCTTTCAAGCGCAAGATAGCCCGCAACAATGCCTAAAAAAATCGTTGGAACAAAAATAATGGCTCCATACAGAATTAATATTTTTCGGCGCAGGTTCATTTTCTGGGTGTATTTAATAACGATTCGTTCAAGACTGCGGCGTAATAGCATCGTATCCCTCCTTTCCGTATTGTAATCGTATTCGCAACAATGGAAAAGGGAGCAACCTCCCAGAAAGGAGTGCTCCATTTTGGTGTACCGCTAGCCTTGCTCTTTCAGCAATACTTCATATTGCTCCTGCCATTCTTGCTTAACTTCAGTCCAGTGCCCACGTTTCTCAAGGGCATCACGGAAAGCCATCCACGTCGCTTCGAACTGCTCGCCGCTTTTGGACATGATGAGTTTCGCTCTATACTCTTTGCGAATATTTTCGAGCTCAGGCAAGTATTTCTCTAGCAGACCGCCTGCCTTCGCTTTAACCAAGTCATAGGTTTGCGTGCTACGCACGGCACCCATCTGTCCTACCGTTGCCGTGAATTTCGACGTTTTTTCGTTTCCGACTTTATCGCCTGTGCCGTAATTCCACCACGGATACCAGTCGTTATTATAGGAAGAAATCATATACAGCTCTGGCGTTACTTTCGCTTTCTGTGCAGGCTCGCCAGAATTACGCGCTTTATCATATTCTGCATCAATATAATTCCAACGTCCTAGCGGCTGATCGATCCAGCCCCAGAACTTTCCTTCTGGTCCTTCGTTAATGACTTGCTGCTGATCCGCTCCAGGCTTAAGTGAGTAATCAAGAAACTTCAAAACCGCTTCTAGATTTTTGGAATTTTTGCTAATGTAGACGTCATATCCTGGATACGGGTTGATGACAGTGTTCGCTCCAAGCTTCTCAACGCCCTCTACCTTAGGGAATGGAACGACTTGATAGAACCAGCCTGGCTCAGTCGGGCCGTCCAACGTCTCCCAGATCGAATTATCCACGTTAAAGAAGGAGCCTACGTTCATCGCTACGCGTCCAGCTTTGTTTTTCTCTTTGTAGCGTTCCTTTTTATCGGTTACGACCTCTGGGTCAACCAGATTGGAACGATACATTTTGTTCATCCATTGGTAAGCCACTTTATACTGTGGGTCGTCATACAAGAGGACAAGTTCGTCACCCTTCTTCTCTACCGGGATAATACCGCCTCCCGTCGTTACGCCAAACGTGCTCAAAACCGTATTTTCATCGTTCCAGCCTGCCGTATCGTTAGGATCCATTAAGAAGCTAAGCGGAATCAGCGGCTTGCCTGACGCGTCTTTTTGCTCAGAGGCTTTTTTCAAGTACGCTTCAACACCTTCAATCGTAGCCAAATCAGTTGTGGTCATTCCCGCTTTCTCAAGCACGTCCGTACGGACAAGCCATGTTTGCGATGCCCAGCCCGGCCATGGATTGTCAGGATTTTGGTCGAACCAGGTTGGAATGGACCAAATATGCCCGTCCGCATCCTTCATTTGGTCCAAATATTGCTTAGGAATCGCTGCAAGGTTGGGATATTGATCAGGCATATCGAAATATTGCTCGACTGACAAAATTTTATTGGAGCGAATCATCGCTGCTTTCACGATTTCACTTCGATTGAAGACAGCTGCATCTTCGAAGCCGCCGGTATTCAGCTTCAAGTTAAGCGCCGTAACTGCATCACCTTGAGTAGCTTCAAGCACAACCTCAATGCCTGGCTCCGTTTCCTTCCAATTTTTTTGGACAAGGCTATCATTATTAACCGTTGCCGACCAGCCCAGCCATAGATTGAACTTGTTGGAGCCTTTTGTCGTTTCCGTTCCGCCTTGCACTGCGTTTGTGCTTTTCGGATCATTCTTGGATGCGTTCGAACCCGAACATCCTGCGATGACAGAAAGCAATACGACCGCGGACATAGCCATTAAACCGGTCTTCTTTACCCATTTGCTCTGCATGCTTCTTTTCTCCCCTTTTCGCTTACCTAAGTTACGGTATGTGATGAAGCCCAATACCCTCATTAACGGTGCCTCTTAACCTTTGACGGAGCCGATCAATACGCCCTTCACGAAATACTTCTGAAGGAACGGATACACACATAGAATCGGAATCGCGCTTACCATTACGGTTGCCATTTTGACTGACATGAGTGTCACGTTCTGCATTTGCGACCCTCTGGCTAGTGCTTCCTGATTCGAGTTCGAGCCCAGGATTGCTGACATATCCTGCGCCGACAATAACTGCTGGAGAAACGTTTGTACCGGAATGAGATCCTGCTTAGTGACATAGAACGCTCCGGCGAACCAATCATTCCAATGGCCGACAGCGGTGAACAATCCGATTGCCGCAAGCATTGGCTTCGACAGCGGAACGATAATTTGGAGCAATACGCGGAACGGCCCTGCACCATCCAGCTCCGCCGACTCGACAAGTGCCTCTGGAATACCTTGAATGAACTTCAGCATGACAAACATATTCCAAGCCGAGAACATTCCGGGTATGATATAAACCAAGAAGTTATTAATAAGCCCCAAATTATAAAGTTGAATATAAAGAGGTACAAGCCCTCCGCTGAAAAGCATGGTCAGCAAAATATAGCTGAGAATCGATTTACGGAATGGAACCTTCGTATACGATAAGCCGAATGCCACCATCAGCGTGACCATGAGGCCAGCTAATGTACCCGCGATAGTACGCAAGATCGTAATTAGATATGCGTGCTGAATCACTTCGTTACCGAGTACGATTTCATAGTTAATTAGTGTAAATGCCCGTGGCAACAAATATACGCCGCCCTTCGCTGCGTCGGTTCCCTCATTCAGCGAGATCGCCAGCATATACGCGAATGGATAGAGCACGGATAAACACAGCAGAAGCATAAGAACAATAAGAATGATTTGGGAAATGATCTCACCAGATGTACGTTTCATCGATTACCATAACCCCTCGCCATTCAATTTTCTAGATATCTGATTCGTGAGCACCACTAGAATAAGACCGATAACGGATGACAGCAGACCGATTGCTGTAGCCATTCCGAAATACCCCTGTTGAAGGCCGGTTCGAAGCACATACGTATCGAGAACGTCCGCCACCTGCATGTTCGCCGGATTCAAGAGCGGATAAATTTGATCCATGCCCACGGTAATCAAACTTGGAATGCTAAGAATGAGAACGATTGAAACCGTCGGGATCATGCCTGGCAGCGTAACATACCGGATTTGCGCCCATTTCCCTGCGCCTTCCACCTTGGCCGCTTCATACTGCTGGGGATCAATGGCTGTAATTGCCGCGAGATAAAGAATCGTATTCCAGCCTACTTCCTTCCACAATCCGCTGGAGACGATCATCGGCCGAAACCAGCTCTCCGAGCCTAGGAAGAAGATAGGCTCTCCGCCCATTTTTGTAATCAAATCATTCGCCAAGCCGCCGTCTAACGTAAGAAACGATTGTAAAATATAAGCGACGACAATCCATGAGAAGAAATGAGGCAGGTAGCTAACCGATTGGACGAATCTTTTGAAGCCTGCGCTCACCAATTCATTAATCATAATGGCCAATACAATTGGAGCCGGAAATCCGAATACGAATTTCAAAACCGAAATGAACAACGTATTTTTCACGACAATCCAAAACTGAGGCTCTTGCAGAAACGTGAAGTTTTGGATTCCAACCCACGCGCTGTCCCATATAGATGACCCGATCTGAAAATCGCGAAATGCGATTTGAATGCCCGCCATAGGAACATAATTAAATAGAAACAAAAGCAAAACAGCCGGTAAAATCATGACATACTGCCAACGATATTTGTATAGTTGTGCTAACATGATGTCGCATTCCTCCTTCTGTAATACATTGTAAGGGGTTTCAGTTAGGTAAACCATATAACGTTGATTGGATTTTCATCGTAATGATTTGCTCTTTGTTCGATAACAAAAATAGGCGGCCATGAGGCCATTTGTTAAAATCTTCGTCTTTTCTCTCGAGAGAGATTCGGATGAACTTGATTCTTTTCTTAAAAAAAAAATCCATAATTCGAATGGGATTCGTTGGTGATTGCCTTGGTCATTTCATAAAGATAATCGGGCCGAACGGATGTTTTTCCGCCAGATCCGCATAACCGAAATAGCCTTCGTAGATCGTTTTCCCGCGATGAACAACCGAACAGCACAGCCGGCAAGACCGTCATCCACAAAATGTTGAAGAAGCTCGTTGCTGCTGTAAACGTGACTGTACCACACAGCGCTAAGTAATAGTGACACCTACACATGAAAAAAATCGGCCGTCTCCGTTAAATCCGAGACGGCCTGTTTAGAACTCAACTGGTTTAATACAATACGGGTAATTTATCGAGTGTAATCGCATATTCATGATGGTAAGCCTGGAGTAGTTCCTCCTCGGAAGTCCACTCTGCAGTCGATCCAAATTCGTTTGACCAGATCATGTACCAAACCCACGGAATTCTAGTTATAGAGAGTTGATTTATGCTAGGCAGCACCCCAATCTCTCCTAATGCAACTAACTTCGGTTCTGAGGTTATGCGCATGAGTTCCTCATATTCGGGCTGTAAATCCGTATGCGTATGCTTGGGAGGGTACAGGTCTCTTGATATCACATCAGTCACATCATCACCTGCATATCCTTCCGCCAAAGGTGAGTTCCAGACCCAGATTAGATTATTCAGAGCATGGATGTGTGTATATCGGTCATACATAATACGGTACAACTGCTTTGCAACCTCTGGCCCTTTGTGACCCCACCAGAACCATTCCCCCTCGGCTTCATGGAAGGGTCTCCACAGAATCGGAATCCGATTCTCGCAAAAAGGTTTCAGGATATCGGCCATATGATCCATATCGGAAATCAATGCCTCATACTCCTCCGTTCCTTCTATTACAGCATTGGAGGCGTCAAATGTTGTATTATTCGAATAGAACCCCTTATCCCAGCTTCCAAAAGGAGAGAACCAATGCCAGGTGAAGGTGATCATACCTTTTCGTTCTGCCCATTCCCAAGCGCGGTCAAGCGTGTTTCGGTTCTCATCAATCTCAAGCAGGCACTCTGGACTGCTGTTTTCATAATTAATATTCGGCGAATAACTTAACAGCTCAAAGCCACAAAGCGCAGGAAGCCTCCCTGTAACCTTTTCGATGTACTGGAGTTCCTTTTGCAAATTGGTTTGCGTGTGTTGACCGGTAATAATAGCTTTGCCAGCTATCCCGCTTAAGTACTGTAGTACTGCTTTTACTTCTTTAGAAGCATTCGGATTGCAAGGTACCATAGCAGCGAGATTCGGATTTCTCATGGGTCACTTCCTCATTAGGTATAGATTTGGCATTAAATCAGACAGTGCATAAAAAAGGGCCGTTCCGCCTCCGCTGGGACGGAGAATGTCCCTTAACTTTTCAATCAAAATAAATTACTTGGAAGACCATTAGCCCCCAGGATAACAGCTGGGTCGTCATTTGGATGGGACATCGTGTATGCCGCTCCGTATGCTCTCATTTTGAATTCTTCTTCTTGAGGATTAGGTCTTTCCAATGCTCGATATTATAGGCTTTCAGAGCTTCTTGTTCCGGTTCACTGTAATTCCCTGTCAGCATCTCCGAATAATTGCGAGTAAAATAATATAAAGTTGAGTCCTCGAAGTCACCGCCGTAATGTACCATCAGGTTCCAATAAATTCATATGATTCAGCCAACGGAAATTTTTTTCCGGACGACCAAATTTCTCTAGAACATTAATGAAGTCAGGCCTTACCCAGCCTTAACTGCTTTAAGTCTGAACCATCCACTTTCATAGTCTTTCTGATGATAAGCTAGGTGTAGTCCCAATTGCATGAGCCTGTCTCCCCCATAGCTTGACTTTTCTCCATAGTTACCTGACCAAACTTCGTATTCAAGATCCGGGTTAAGCCCATCAAGCCGCAAGGTTCTTCGCGCTGCATTCGGCACGGCCATCACTTGGAAATAGTACACAACGGCTTCCTCTTTGTCTTCAGATACAAACATCCAAGCCGATTCGTTCCCTTCAAATGGACTCTTCAAGCGATACAAGTCACCCTTTTGAACTAATCCACGAATTTGCTTGTAAGTTATGACTTGGTTTTTGACAATCTCTTTGTCTTCATCGCTGAATTTGGTTAGATCAAGCTCATATCCAAAGTTTCCAGACATGGCGACGTTCCCACGAAAATCAAGTGGCGTTATCCGTCCAACTTGATGGTTAGGAACGGCTGATACATGGGCTCCAATTGCACTTACAGGATAAACAATGCTAGTACCATATTGTATCTTTAACCGTTCTACAGCATCCGTATTATCACTTGTCCAGGTTTGAGGCATGTAGTAGAGCATTCCAGGGTCGAAGCGGCCTCCACCACTTGAGCAACTCTCAAACAGAATATTCGGATATGCCGTGGTGATGCGTTCCAACAGCTCGTACAATCCTAGAACATAGCGATGGGCCGTCTCCGATTGACGTTCAGAGGGCAGTGAAGCGGAACCCATTTCAGTCAGAGCGCGGTTCATGTCCCATTTCACATAAGAGATCGGCACGCTGGAGAAGATCGCTGAAAGGGAGTCATAAATGTAATCACGAACTTCCTTTCGAGTATAATCCAGCACGAGCTGCCACCTTGCTTCGCTGCGCCTGCGTCCAGGAACATGAAGACACCAGTCCGGATGCTCCCGGTAAAGATCGCTGTCCGGCGATATCATCTCGGGTTCAAACCAAAGTCCGAATTTAAGCCCAAGCCGATTAATGCGTTCCGCCACATCAGCAAGTCCGTCCGGCAGCTTCCGGCGATCCTCGTACCAATCACCAAGAGATGAATTATCCGAATCCCTCTTGCCGAACCAGCCGTCATCCAAGACGAACAGCTCAATTCCTAGCTTCTCCCCTTCTTCCGCAATTGATAACAACTTTTCAGCATTAAAATTAAAATAAGTAGCCTCCCAGTTATTAACTAGAATCGGCCGCTCTTTATCTCTATATTCCCCTCTGCATAGCCTTGTCCGGTACAAGCGATGATAAGTACGCGACATATCGCCCAACCCTTGCTTAGAGTAAACCATAACGACTTCCGGTGTTTGGAAACTATCACTTGGATTCAGTAGCCATGTGAAGTCAAAAGAATTCACTCCCATGCTAATTCGCGTAGTGTTGAATGAATCCACTTCAGCAACCGCTTCAAATCCGCCGCTGTATACTAAGCTGAAGCCGTAAGCATCACCATGGTTTTCCGTTGTTTCCGGAGTGACCAACGCGTAAAAGGGGTTTAATTGATGGCTGCTCATGCCTCTCTTGCTATCTATTCGAGTTTCACCTTGATGAAGAGCTCTGCGGGTCATATTACCTTCTCGAGCCCAGGCTCCAGAAAGATAGATGATTTCTAAGTCCCCTTTATCCAGGAAGTCTACACTTGCACTTAGAGCACGGAGAAGCCGAAGCTTCTTTCCCCCTTCATTACTCAAGCGTGTAGAACGGATAATGACATTCCGATCAACAAAAACAGTATAAATAAGGACTACTTTTAGATCCGAATAGGCATCCTTCAACTCCAGCTCCAAAGTCTCTGCTTCGGCTTCATTTTCTACATAAACGGCTGGAAGTCCAGCTAATGAGGGCTTCCCCTTAATGAGCTTATAACCTACGTACTTTAACTCCGTAATTCGGGTTCCATCCTCAAGCTCAACTTGATAAGCCGGGTTACGAAAATCCCCGCTCCCGTATTGAGGGTATTCTTGGAATAAGCGATCCAATCCAGCCTTCTCGGGAGTGTGAATTAATAAATCCGCCATGGGTTCCCGATGCTTCAGGTTACCCCCCCAATATACATGGATAGGATATCCGTCCTTAATTTGAATAAGATAACTCATGCCGGCCGACTGCAGGTGAAAAAGCCCCGTATTCTCTTGAACAATAATGCCCATAAAACTTCTCCTCTCAACACTACCCTCTCAGAGCAAATGTTTTAGTGTTCTCAAAATAAAATATGGTTTTAAGCTTGGTACTAATTAATAGATTATTTGTCAACTATACAGGAATAATATATCAATACTTAATATTGAGTACATAGCTTGATGCTCACTAATTATGTTATAATGCTTGGAATTTAATATTAAGGGGTTATACCATGATTGAGTATTTGTCACGAAGCAAACAGCACACTGAATTGTATCTAACACAATTTGGCATTGAAGAATGTATTCCGAGTCATTTTTTTGGGCCAGCCATAAGAAGTCACTTTCTTCTTCATTATATTTTGGACGGAGAAGGGATTTTTGAAGTTGATGGAAACAAATACCGGCTTCAGAAAGGTCAGGGTTTTCTTATATGCCCGGCTGTCATTACTTATTATCAAGCCGATTCCAAAATCCCATGGTCATATTGCTGGTTTGGTTTTGACGGAACACTGGCAGAATTGCTCCTCAAGCAAGCAGGATTAACGAGGGTATGCCCAATACTCAACTGTGGTAAAGACGATATGATTTATAAATATTTGATGTTAATGGCCGAGTCCAATGGAAATCAAAAAACGAGAGAAACAAGACTGACCGGTTTGCTTTACTTATTATTATCCCTACTTGCAGAATATGGACCGGTAACGCCAATTGAGCAACAGGATAGTCGTGCGGAAATTTACGTAGAAAAGGTGAAGGAAATCGTCGAAACTAACTTTGCTCAGAAAATTACCATTGAGGACATTGCCCGCATCATCGGACTCAATCGAAGCTATCTTTGTTCGTTATTCAAACAACAAATGAATACTAGTATCCAGGAATACTTAATTCGTATTAGGGTCCAAAAAGCATGTGAAATGATGGGGAACGTTGAGCTGACGATAGGTGATATCTCCCGCTCTGTCGGCTACAATGACCCTTTGCTCTTCTCCAAAATGTTTAAAAAGATAAAAGGAGCTTCCCCTAAGAATTACCGATCAGAAACCCAATGATAATCCATCCTGCTGCCTTTACTAAGGATCTAAGAGTGTATGGTTATAATAAAATCTATGTGTTCTTCATCTCCCATATAAAAGGAGTGAGCTCCCGTTTGAACAAAACCCATTTTTTATAAAAATCAATAGCATTCTCATTCTTTTCCCAAACTCCTAGCCAGATCATCTTTTTGTTTTGTCTAATGGCTATTTCCATTGCTTTGTTAAAGAGATTTACCAAGCCTTTTTTCTGATATTTGTTGCTTATATAAACCAGCTGTTTAGAGTTAAATGCTCTTACCAAAAAGGCATTCATATTCTCAGGCGAATTCTGATCTTTAATGTATCGTTACTGTTACAGTCATTTAAACATTTAGCTCCTTTACTCTTAGAATAAGATGAAATTGGTCTCTGCTTCGCTTTCGAAAAACCACGCTAATGCAACACTGTTCGAAATAAATGGAAACTCCTGCAGTTCAGATCGTTTTAATCATCTTGCTCATAAACACCCCGGAACCCGGATCCGGATCAAGTCTCGCATGCACGTTGTTATCTTCGAATTCATGTCAAATATATTCGACTCCCGGGCTCTGCTCCAATCTCCGATTTGTCTACAGAAGAAGTTGTCCGCGTTGAGGCTGCTGACGAAACTTATATACGCATACAGTATTGCATTACATTGTTCTTCCGCATCTTCCTAGCAGAGTGCTTTAGGTAATCTTAGCCTAATGCCTGCTCAAGCAAAGCTGGCATTTCACTGAAATCCTAAAAAAATCGCGTTATCCCATTTGGATAACGCGATTTTTATGTCCAATGAATTTGCTTCCAAGTTAACTAGATACACATTTACTCCCCGAACGCAATTAGACAGCACATATGTTACGACTTCTGATAGCTACGGCGGAAGGCACCAGGTGTCAGCCGTTCCAGCTTCTTGAAGATAGCTCCATAATAGCTAGCAGATTCGAAGCCAACTTGATGAGCGATGTCCTGCATCCCGCGCTGCACATTGTCGAGCAGCAGTTCCTTGCTCTTGTTGATCCTTACCTGATTGACATAGCTGATAGGGCGAATGCCTGTCGTCTTCTTGAACAAATGGCAGAAGTATTCCGGTGTGACACACATCAGTCCGGCGAGCGTATGCAAAGCAATCTCTTCGGCATAATGCTGGTCAATGTAATCCATGACCGGTTTTAACCGCTCATACTGCTGCCCGACGGTATCGCTGCCCTCGACAGAGACGCGCTGAATAATCTCCGTCAATAAGGTATAGAGGATGGCGGAACAGGAGTAATTGCTTAACGTTTGCTCTTGCGGCGTAAGGGCAGCTTGCAGCAACTCCCGCATTCGGGATAAAAGGTATTCGGGCGATGCGAGCGCGAATACGCATGTGTCTACAATGCCGACTGTTTCAAACAAGCTCGCTGACCCGCTGCCATCAAAGATAATCCAGTCGACTTCCCAGTTCCCCGACAAAGCATAGTATTCGTGCTTCTGACCGGGGAACAGCAGCATGCCCATGCCTTGCTTGACGATATACTCCGTTTCGCTTAGCTTGAGCTTGCCCTCGCCATTGCGGCATTGAATCCACTGATAATCGAGAATGCCTGGGTCTCGGCGAATATGCTCCTGGTCATGATGCAGACCAATCCCAAGCAAATAAAAAGGGAGCAGCTTGTCTCGAGCGGAAAGTACTGGGAAAGCGCGATTGGGATGAGGCATGCGACCAACTCTCCTATTATCTTAATATTATTATACTGTATTAATTATTTAAGATTTTAACTCCACTTAATATATCATATAATCGCAATATATTGATGAACAAAGGAGATTACAGGATGACGATTAAGATCGGAATTGATTATTATCCAGAGCAATGGACTCCCGAGCTTTGGGAGAAGGATGCTGCGCTTATGCAAGAGACGGGTGTTGCAGTTGTACGATTCGCGGAGTTCGCCTGGAGCCGAATGGAGCCGACCGAGGGTCATTATCGGTTTGAATGGTTGGATGCGGCTATAGAAGTATTCGCCGCACGCGGCATGGAGATCGTGTTATGCACACCTACCAATACGCCGCCGAACTGGATGACAACCCGTTATCCGGATGTGCTGCCAATGGATGAGCAACGTCAAATCATCCGGCCGGGTGTGCGTGGACATCGTTGCAACAACAGCTATTCCTTGAGAATGCTGGGCTCTAGATTTGTGGAAGTGATGTCACAGCGCTATGCGAAGCATCCCGCCGTCATTGGCTGGCAAATCGATAACGAGATGCACTACCAGGAATGCCATTGTGATACGTGCAATCGTGCATTTGTCGCTTGGCTGCAGAAGCGTTATTCCAGTCTGGAAGAGATAAACCGGGAGTGGGGCATGGTCGTCTGGAGCGGAGAGTACAGCAGTTGGGCCGAGGTAACAACGCCGCTCGGTACCAGCAAGCCGATGAACCCTTCTTATCTTCTGGAGTACAAGCGATTCTGCTCGGACAGCGTAGGCTATCTGCTAGGATGGCAGCTTGAAATTCTACGCAGAAACTGTCCAGGCAAATTCGTGACGCATAACATGTGGCAATTCCCGAATAGCCTGGACTATTATGATCTCTACAAAGAGCTGGACTTCGCCTCTGTCGATTATTATCCGAATGAGCTGTATCGCGATCATGGCGATCGGTTTCCGAGGAACGGAGCGCTGACACTGGACTTGGTTCGCGGCATAAAGCGCCGCAATTTCTGGGTAATGGAACAGTTGAGCGGAGCGCAAGGCGCCTGGATGCCAATTCAGCGTACCCCTTATCCCGGACTGATCCGAGCTCGTTCCTGGCAGACAATCGCCCGCGGCGCCGATATGGTCGTCCATTTCCGCTGGCGGAGTGCTGCCGTCGGAGCCGAACAGTTCTGGCATGGACTCATCGACCATAGCAATGTTCCTGGACGCAGGTTCAGGGAGTTCGCGGAGCTTACTCGCGAGGTGAACCAGCTAGGATTACTACTGGCAGGCTCCACAATCGTTACCCAGGTTGCGATTCTGCATTCGCATGATCAGCATACGGCGCTTTCCCTTCAGGCGCAAGCGGAAGGGGGGATGCACTATATGGACAACTTGTCCTCTATGCACAATGCATTTCTGAAAATGGGCGTCGGTACGGACGTTATCAACTGGACCGAGGAGCTCGATGGCTACAAGCTGGTCATTGTCCCTTCCCTCTTTCTGTTAAGTGAAGAAACAGCGCAGCGGCTGGAGCGATTCGCAGCCGGGGGTGGCACGGTCGTCCTCACCAATCGGACAGGCGTGAAGAACATGAGGAATGTATGTGAGATGCTGCCTCTGCCAGGGCTGCTTGCGGAAGCGGCGGGTGTTGTCGTGAGTGAATATGATGCAATCGGCAACAGCGAACATCGAATACGGAACTCGGAGGGACAAACATTCGCTGCGAAGCAATGGTGTGATTTGCTGGAATTGCGAGGAGCAGAACCGATTGCCTGGTATGACAACGACTTTTACGAAGGTGTGCCGGCAGTTACTGTCAATAAGCTTGGTGAAGGTGAAGTGTACTATGTCGGCACTTGGCCGGAGCCATCGTATTTCTATCAGCTGTTCGAAGGGATATTGAAGGAAAAAGGCTTGGCTCCCAAGCTCCAACTGCCAGAAGGTGTGGAGCTGTCGATTAGAACGAAGGGTGAGGTAAGCTTCCTGTTCCTGATCAATTTGACGAATGAGCAACGAGAGGTTACTCTCGATGTTCCCTATCGCAGCTTGTTGACGAGCGAGATATCGGAACAGAAGATGACGCTGCCAGCTCTGGGAGTAGATATTCTAACTTTATAAGATCAGTGGCTTGCATCTTTGCTAAGGTCTGTCACACAAGGCGGAATACCTAGAGGGACAGCTTTTTAAGCTGTCGATGGACGCGTGTTAAAATGAAATGCTGAATGGGCATCGCCTTCATCGATATGCTACTTTGTATCTCATTTTACAAACGTTGTATTAATGTTCTCGGCTCATCCTTCTTCAGACTCACTATAACATACGATTTCGAGTTGTTTTGCTGGAAATGTTGACAAGCTATTTGTCAGAGTTTCATCCGCCCAAAGCATTCGTACCTAAATATGAATAAAGACAATTGATCTTATATGATCAATTGTAAGCTGTAGAGAAACCCAAGCTTTTTCCGATGCAATGGGCTTCTCTTTTTTTAAGACACGGTTTGAAGAGAGGTTAAAGGAATATTCCCTAGATTGCCCTCCTTTCTAGGAGAAGGGCAATCTTTTTCATGTTCTGCACGGCTGCGGTCATGAGCGCTTGCATAGTCGCATTCCGCAATCCCCTCAAACGGCAATAGCGAAACCCGTCATAGCGTTTTGAAAGATACACTTGTCAGAAGTTGCGGAAATAAAAAAAGTTACTACTGCTTGCATACAACGGTTAGCTCTAACGGAGAACTTTAGTTCTTTCGGAATGACCACCACGTTATCCTATCCGTTTGCTTAATAAAAAGAGCAGGATACCTTAGCCCTTGCTCATCAATGTGTATTACTCAACTATCGTTCCCGTTAGTTGAACAGTCATTGAGGCAAGTCACTGCTTTTTTCTTAAAAGCTTATAAATAATTACACCAGCTATAATCAGAATACCAACAATAATTATTGGAAACCAAGGATTCCCAACAATAAAATAACTATCATGATATTGAAAGTCTTCGCTTAAAGAATACATAGCTATCCTCCTTGTAGTTCCGCTAGCCTGCCCGTTAGCTTAACAAAGAAATGGAGCAGCTGCCGCAGCAAACTGCTCCATGATTGTTCAACTATCGTTATACCGTTAGTTCAACGAGGTAAGAGATTGTTTTCAAAAATGATACTGGCTACTTCTGAAGGTTTCTCCACCTTGTTTTTCAGTGGCTCAACACTTAAAAACTCTGCAAACCCCGCCAGCGCAGCAAATTGAGTGCCTCCCGATTGTCCCCTACCGTCTCGCAGAAACGCATTTTGGAGGCAACATCGGGCGAGCCAAAGGCGCTGGATTATATTTTATTTTCGAGGATGTCCTAAGTATCACTAACAGAGCGCGGTGAGTAAACAGTACCACTGGCACTCTGATTTTAGTGATCAGAAAAGGGTAGGAATCGGAGGACACGATACGG
>NZ_JBFRGC010000028.1:0-101902 GCF_052115145.1 Paenibacillus sp. 2TAB26 | reverse complement strand
AGTTGCGGCAGCGTTTGTTCGAGGTGGAAATCTMGCTRTAAGCACGCATAGGTTCTTAAGGAGAAAGAAAAGGCTAGGTTTGTTGTCTGTAAGAACAAATATGCGCTTACAGAGCAGCGGCAGCGTTTGTTCGAGCGGGAAATGGAGCTGTAAGCACGCATAGGTTCTTACAGCGAGAGAAAASGMTAGGTTTGTTGTCTGTAAGAACAAATATGCGCTTACAGAGCTACGGCAGCGTTTGTTCGAGGTGGAAATGGAGCTGTAAGCACACATAGGTTCTTACAGCGAGAGAAAAGGCTAGGTTTGTTGTCTGTAAGAACAAATATGTGCTTATAGAGTTACGGCAGCGTTTGTTCGGGGTGGAAATGGAGCAGTAAGCACGCATAGGTTCTTAAGGAGAAAGAAAAGGCTAGGTTTGTTGTCTGTAAGAACAAATATGCGCTTACAGAGTTGCGGCAGCGTTTGTTCGAGGTGGAAATGGAGCTGTAAGCACGCATAGGTTCTTAAAGCTGAAGAAAAGGCTAGGTTTGTTGTCTGTAAGAACAAATATGCGCTTACAGAGTTACGGCAGCGTTTATTCGAGGTGGAAATGGAGCTGTAAGCACGCATAGGTTCTAACTTTTGGGACAGCCCCTTCTGTTATTTGGGGATAAAATGGCGGCAGCTGATTATAGAGAGGCTGCCCTCTAGGTATTTAGATGCCATTTTCCAGACTGCCCCTCTAAGCGCAAATAACCTCGTTAACCATCATTTGACGTGGTTTGTCTCGGGTTTTCTTGTTTTTGCACCTTATAGTGGTTTTTGAACAAATGGTAAAGGAGGCGTATAGTGGTTAATAGTGTAAATGACACGGAAATTGCAAAGCAAGGCAGACTGGAGGTTGCCGAGTATGGAACCATGGAAGCGTACCATGTGGATTTTATGGTTCGGCGTTCTTTTTTGCAGCTCAAGCTATACGATGTCCGTACCGTTCCTGCCGCTATTTCTGTTCGATTTGGGGGTGCCGGAAAGCTCCGTCAACCTATGGGCTGGAATTGTACATTCCTCAGCTTTCCTCGTCGGAGCAGTGATGGCTCCCTTATGGGGGATGCTTGCAGACAAGTATGGGAAGCGGAAAATGGTCATCCGAGCAGGACTCAGCCTAGCTATTATTTATGCGCTGATCGCTTTTGTGCAAACGCCATGGCAGCTCGTCGGCGTGAGAATGCTGCATGGCTTTGTGGGTGGATTTGTTCCAGCATCCATGTCGATCGTAGCATCAGTTGCACCGAAGGAGAAGCTTGGCTGGAGCCTTGGCATGATGCAAGCGGGTACGATGACTGGCGGTATTCTCGGACCATTATTCGGCGGGCTGTTGGCTGAAGCATTTGGACTTCGCAGATCCTTTGTTGTCGCTGCGTTTATTATTTTAGCTGCGACAGTGGCGGTTATTGTATGGGTGAGGGAAGGAAAAGCGGACACATCTGAAGGGGCAGCGGCCGGAACGAAAAAAGAAAAGCCAATCACTTATCGGATGGCTTTTCGCAATCGTGCACTCATGAGTATGCTGCTGCTGCTCGTTATCGTTCAGCTATCGATTAATATGATACAGCCGCTCATTACCCTTCATATTGCCAAGCTGCAAGGGGGGCTGCAAGGAGCGGAGCTGTCAGCTGGTTTTGTGCTCTCGCTTATCGGAATAGCAGGCATTTTGGCATCGCCAGTTTGGGGAAGGCTTGGTGAGAAGAAGGGCTTCTACCGGATTCTCGTCGTATGCCTGTTCTGCGCGGGATCGATCATTAGCATGCAGTTTTTTGTACAACAATTATGGCTTTTCGCTATCGTGCAATTCATATTCGGTTTATTTATGGCTGGCATAGCGCCTATCGTCAATACGCTGGTTGTCCAAAGCACAGATGAGCAGTTTAGAGGCAGATCATTTGGGCTAACAACAAGCGCGAATCAGTTCGGTGCGATGCTTGGTCCGCTCATCGGCGGTTTGTTAGGCCTGGCCGTAGGCATCCACTGGATCTTTGTCGCCACGGGGATGATTATGGCAGCAGCCGGCGTGAGCGTATGGATAAAGCGGAGACATGAGATGGGGAAAACGAAGACAGCCTATCGAGCTTAACTCGGAGAAAAGTGAATAAATAGGCAGCATAAGCCAGGCGGAGTCTAGGGGAAAGCGCTCTAGTTCCTCTTGGCTTTCGTTGTAAATAATAGGAAATGTTCGTTTCTATTTAAACAAAAGTCTGTTATTCTACTGAAGAATAGAACTTTGGACTGAGGAGTGAGCTGCTATCAAGCCGGTTACTGTATATGATATTGCTAGGGAAGCGAACGTCTCAGTAGCCACTGTGTCGCGCGTCATTAATAATACGGCTCCGGTAAAAAAGTCAACCAGAGAGCGAGTTATGGAGTTAATTGCGAAACATCAGTTTCAGCCGAATGCCATTGCAAGAAGCCTGTTTAAGAAGGAAACGGGAATGATAGGCGTTATTTTGCCGGATATTACGAACCCTTTTTTTCCAGAGGTTTTGTCAGGCTTGGATCAAGAAGCGCGCAGCAAAGGCTACACTTTTTTTCTATGCGATACGGTATCAACGAACGGAGATTCAGCAGAGCAATATGTGCGGGAGTCGCAATATTTGAGTATTCTGATGGAGAAGCAAGTAGACGGCATTGTGATGATAGGCGGACGAATTAACCTTGCTAAGCCAAGCAAAGATCTTGTAAGCGAAGTGGTTGAGGCTAGTAAACGCGTGCCGCTGCTGCTCATTAACGGCAATCTCCCCGGTGAAGGGATGACTCGTGTATATGCCGATGAGCTGGAGGGCGCAGAGCTTGCGACACAGCATTTGATTGACTTAGGGCATACGGACATTGCATTTGTTGGCGGGTACAAAAACATGTCCAATACGATTCAGCGTACTCGCGGTTTTGTGAAAACGATGGAGAAAAACGGAGTCCAAACTCGCAAGGAATGGATACGCGATGGCGGTTTTTCCGTTGAAGCGGGTAAGAAGCTAATGCATCAACTGCTGGAGCTGCCCGAGCGACCAACCGCTATATTTTGCGCGAACGATTTAGTGGCTATCGGCGTTATGAAAGTTGCTCACAAAGCAGGGCTTCGCGTGCCGCAGGACCTATCGCTGATTGGGTTTGACGATATTCCTTATGCCTCGAACAGCATTCCAGAATTAACGACGATTTCTCTAAAATGTTATGAGGTAGGCCGGAACGCAGCGGAGCTGCTCCACCAAATGATTACGAAAAACAAAGTTAATAAGAGCACCAAATTAAGGCCGGAGCTCGTTGTAAGAGAGTCTACAGCTCCACCTTCAAAGCAAAATAATGCTTAAAATTGCGTTTTCAAATAATTATTGACAACGCTTACAATGTTGAATACAATCAAAATGTGAAAAGATAACAAGGTGTCACCTACAATAATGTAACCCGTTACATTTACAGCGAGATCGCTTCTTTCCAGAAGCTAACACATAAATACACATCAGCGAACCGTACAGAATTGCGTTCTGTTTATCCCGGTCATGACGTGTATTTATTTTTATCTAAAAATGTAACGGGTTACATGAAACGGGTTACACATTTCGGGTTTTTAGTCTAATTCGTTGGAGGTTTTGACATGGTCATGGACATTGGAGCGAAAGCAGCCGTGCGATTTGATGCGGATGCCGTGAAGATTCAGGAAACCCCTCATATTTTGCTGTGTGCCTCGCTGTTTTACTTCCGTATTCCAAGCGCGCTTTGGAAGGAGAGGATGGAGCAGCTAAAGGCATTTGGGTATAACAGCATCGATGTGTATTTTCCATGGAACTATCATGAAACAGCTGAAGGAGAATGGGATTTTAGCGGAGAGCGTGACATTGCCTCATTCCTGACAACGGCTGCCGAAGTAGGACTATACGTCGTCGCAAGACCTGGCCCCTACATTTGCTCGGAGTGGGATGGTGGAGCACTTCCGGCTTATCTGCTTACGAAGGGACTGAAGCTTCGCGATAACGATGCTGAATTCCTCGGCTATGTTTCCAAATGGTTTGATCACATCCTGCCTTTGCTAAAGCAGAACCAAGCAGGTGAGGGCGGAACGGTAATCGGTGTTCAACTGGATAATGAGCTCGATTTCTATGATTGTCATGACCCCAAAGGATATATTAGTGCACTACGCGATATGGTGCTTAAACACGGAATAACCGTGCCGCTGTTCGCTTGTGCCGGTCAGGGCGGCTTGCTGCAAGCATCGGGACTCGCAGAGGATGTGGTGCCGACCTGTAATTTCTATCCAGATAATCGAGAGGCTGAATTTGAAGACAAGGTGCTTCACTACAGTGGAACCTTAGCTAAACTAGGTTATCCGCTGCTCGTAACGGAGACGAACCGGGCACATTACCTCCTGCGTAGATTGCTCTCCTGCGGCGCCAAGCTGCTTGGTCCGTATTTGCAGGTATCGGGAACGGATTTTGGCTTCACGAATGCGACGAACAACTGGGGCAAGCCGCTAGCGTTTATGACGTCTGATTATGATTTTGGCGGCATGATTTCTCCTGAAGGGCATATCCGCGAGGAAGCGTATGAGGGCAGGCTGCTTGGACGGATGATTGCAGCTTACGGTACTCCGCTCGCTGAGGCTGCAAGCCAAGGCTTAAGCACGGATTGGAAGCTGATTGGACAAAGCGATAGAGTTGTTGGCCCCTATGCCCTGCAGTTAAAGGGCGGTGGAAAACTCCTATTTGTTACGAATTTAGATGATCAGGATAAAGAACTAGCCATCGTGATGGAGAATGATACGAATACAAAAGCTGCGAGCAGCTTTAAGCTCAAATCGGGCAGGTCGCTGGCGTTACCTTCTCAAGTTCCTCTACTGCATTGGGGAGTAGAAGGATCACTAGAGAGCTCGACAGCGGAGCTATATATGGCAGAAACAAATGATACAGGTGCAGGTCTCGCTTTTCATACAGAAGGTTATGGTGAAATTGTATTGCTGCTAGATGCAGCGCCGGTGGATATGAAAGCTCTGAATGCAACTGTGGAAACGATAGAGGGAGGCAAGGTTAGGATCGCCTTTGAAGGTAAAGAAGATAGCATCTGTTCGATTATTAATTCGGATGGGCATACGTTGAAGCTATTTATTACCGACAGAATGAAAGCGCTTTATTCAGAAGGGTTGAACGATGCTGATGACACCATTAATCATGGCAAGCCGCTCCATTACTCGGATCGCACTGAAATGGCAGCTGCTGAGTGGCGCCTAAATCATTTTGATGCGGCATCACCTATGAATAAAAAGGATAAGAGAGGCCCATCCGCTTCAAGAAAAGCAGATTACTTAGAACAGCATGAAATTTACCGCGGGTATGCTTGGTATGAAGCGACGGTCCGACTGCCTGAAGACAAAGCGGTAAAAGGTATTCTCATTCGCTCAGGCAGTGATGTTGTGTCGCTGTATGCGGGAGGAGAATACGCGGGAACGGCAGTGGCTGGCGGAGGCAGTTCTTATCTTCATTTAAGCAATGGCCTACAAGATGGAAAGCTGCTTGCCAGAGTGGAGATATGGGGACATTCGAACTTTGACGATGCAAGGCTTCCCGGGCTTCGATTGCATGCGATGAAAGGGATTAAAGGACTGTCAGCCATTACAGAGGTTAGAGACCTTAGCCGTAACTGGAGTGTTTACCGGGCTAAGGATCGGATTTTGCACAAGGAGCTGATCGAGTCGCCTGATAGCAGCATGTGGCCGATCGTTAACTTTGGCGGCTGGATGTCTCCTGATCATCCGGCTTTCGAATATTACCGAAAAACATTCCGTGCATCGGAAGCGGCAGACTCGTGGACGCTGCATTTCCAAGGCATTCAATCGCTTGCTCGGCTCTTTGTAAACGGAAAGGAAATAGGCGAGGTGCATCCGTTTGATCCATACTTTAATATCTCTGAGCATGTGACGGCAGGGCAATCCGTAGAGCTTACTGTATTCGTTGAGAGAGTGCTCGGTTTACCGTCTGGGCAGATTTACTTGTATGAAGGCAAAGAGGCCGACAACTTTGCAGTTTATGCGGCAGAAGAGGAAGCGCTTCTGGAGCATGCGGAAAGCTTTCGGTCGCAAAGCGGAACAACCGAGTTTCCCATCTCATTGGAGCCAGGAGAAACCGCATGGCTGTATGCGACTACCGTGAATTCAGAAGCAGGCAAAGGCTGGAGAGCGAAGGTTTCCGGCACTAGCCTTAAAATGACAGTGTTTCTGGAAGGAAGAATCGTTGGACGACTATGGCTGCCAAGCCAAACGAGCAGGCCTGTCATGTCAGGCGGAAGCCCGGATTCCTTTTACTTGCCGGGAGCTTGGTATGAGGGTGTAGAAGGAAGCTTAACGATACTGCTGGAAGCGGTTGATCAAGAGAAGCAAGGGTGTTTGGAAGCAATTCAATTCATATCCGTCTAGCAATGACGACAAGGGGGAAGAAGGATGGAAACGACCATAGTCGAGCGGGCTCCCCAAAGGAAGCAGAAGCGAATGAGCAGCGGCAAGCTTAGACGATTTTGGAACAACAAAACGTTATTAATCATGTGTTTGCCGGCCATCGCTTTCTTTCTTATATTTGCTTACTTGCCGATGCCCGGCCTGTATCTAGCTTTTATTAACTACAACTACTCCGATGGCATCTTCAAAAGCCCGTTTGTTGCATTTGACAACTTTCGCTTTCTCGTTATGAATGGTGATCTATGGCGCCTCTCATTTAATACGGTAGCTTACAATTTGGTATTCATCGTGCTGGGAAATGTCATGCAAATTTTTGTAGCTATTCTACTGAATGAGATTCGGCGCAAATGGTTCAAGAAGATAACGCAAACGCTTATGTTTTTACCTCACTTTATATCTGCCGTTCTAATCGGGCTTATCGCCTACAACATCTTGAGCTATGACTACGGCTTATTGAACAGCTTGCTGGAATCGTTAGGCATGGAGCCTGTCAAAACCTATTCTGATCCGAAAATATGGCCGTTTATCATCGTACTCACCTACCTATGGCAGTCCACTGGGTACGGTTCGATCATTTATTTTGCAGCCATCATGGGGCTGGACAACGAAATTATCGAAGCATCCGAAATTGACGGCGCCAACGCCTTCCAACGCATTATTTACATCGTGCTTCCTTGGCTAAAGCCAACCTTCATCATCTTGATGCTGTTCTCGCTCGGAGGCATTCTTAAAGGCAACTTCGGTTTGTTTTTCAACTTAGTAGGCGCAAACAACACAGCCTTATATCCAACAACGGATATTATCGAGACTTACGTATTCCGTGCCCTAATGACAAACTTCAACTTCTCACTTGGCAGCGCAGTAAGCTTATATCAATCCTTGTTCGGTTTTGTAGTCGTCTTAACAGCCAACTGGCTTGTGAAGAAGGCCTCGCCTGAAAACTCGTTATTTTAGGAGGTGTCACATATGGAAAATAGGGATGAATCACGCAGCATTCGAACAGACATAAGTGGCATCATCGTCAAAGGTTTTGGTTATCTTTTCATTACATGTTTTTCGATATGCTGTTTGTTGCCCTTCTTACTAGTGCTTGGCACCTCACTGACAGCAGAAGGCACGATTAAGAAGTACGGCTTCAACTTGTGGCCGCGCGACTTCAGCACCTTTGCCTACAAAATCGTGTTCGAAAACCCCGATCTCATTATTGGCTCTTACCTTGTCACGATGGGAATCACCATTGTTGGAACGGTCTTTGGTCTCTTTCTCGTGGCGATGACGGGTTATGCGCTGCAGCGCCCTGACTTCGGCTATCGAAATGGCATTTCATTTTTCATTTATTTCACAACGCTGTTCTCCGGCGGCCTTGTGCCCTTTTACTTGCTGATGACGCAATATTTGACGCTGAAGGACAATTATCTTGCGATTCTTCTTCCGGGACTGCTTAGTCCATTTCTCATCATCATGATGAAAAGCTTCGTTCGTTCAATCCCGCATGCCATTACCGAATCAGCTAAGATCGATGGAGCAGGCGACTTTACCATTTTTCTAAAGCTGATTTTGCCAATGACTACGCCGGCGTTAGCAACTATCGGGCTGTTTATCGCTCTTGGCTACTGGAATGAGTGGTACAACTCGATGCTGTTCCTTTCGGCGGATATGAAGTACAGGCCGCTACAGCTGTTTTTGTACAATGTCGTAACCAGCGCTGACTTTATCCGCAATTCGTCCGCTGCATCCAATGTGCAGCTTCGTGATATGCCTCTGGAATCGATGAAGATGGCTACCGCGGTGGTTGCGACTGGCCCTGTCATTTTGTTCTACCCATTCGTGCAAAGGTATTTCATTAAGGGAATTACAGTAGGTGCTGTAAAAGGCTGATGTGCCGCAGGCCTGCAAGGGTCTCTTCACATAAAGGGCGAAGCCCGAATCATGAAAACAAAGGGGAGAAGTGAGATGTCGAACTTCAAGAAGATTTCCGCTCTGCTAATCGCTGTAATGATGATCATCAGCCTTGCGGCCTGTTCCGGCAGCAACGGAGATAAAAAGGAAAGCGGCAATAAAGGGAGTACGAACACGGAAAACGGCAATAAGGGGAGCACGAACACGGATGATGGCAATAAAGCAGCTGATACGTCCAAATTCGTAAAAATCAGCTATGTCGTACTTGGCGATAAGCCGAAAAACGGCCAGTTCGAGAAGGTGCTGGCTGAGGTTAATAAACTGATGAAGGAAAAAATCAACGCGGAGCTGGAGTGGAAATGGGTCGAGTGGGCAGATTGGCAGACGAAATACAATTTGCTGCTGGCATCCGGCGAAGCGGTGGATTTGATTACGATTGGTACGGACTGGCTTGATACATGGGGCAATGCACAGCGTGGTGCGTTTATGAATTTGAATGATTTATTGCCGCAATATGCGCCGCAAACCTGGAATTCAATTCCTGAAGAGGACTGGTCGGAGAGCAAATATAAAGGAAATATCGTTTTGATTCCAGAAAATGATTACACACAGTGGGTTAACCATGGCTTCTTCTACCGTGGAGATTGGGCGAAGGAAGCAGGCATTACGGATCCAATTAAAGACTGGGAAGGCATTGGCAAATACCTGCAATATATTAAAGATAACAAAGAAGGCGTCATTCCTTGGGATGCTGTTGCAGCAACAAGCACATTTGGCGGGTATGCAGCGTCCTATACGGATCAATTAGAGCTTCCAATTTCAACGGGTTATTTGCCAGTGTATACTACCAAATCATTTGAGGAGAAATATACGGTAGTGAGCCCTGTATTCGAAGACACATTCCTTAATTTCGCAACGTTAATGAAGGATTGGGCAGATAAAGGCTACTGGCGCGAGGATGTGCTGAACAACAAAAACGACAACCGCTCCGCGCTGCGCGCTGGATTGTCGGGACTAGATCAACATCATACACAAACGTTTGGCGGGCTGCGCGTTAATATGGATAAGGATCAACCAGGCTCTGAGCTGCAAATGTTCCCATTTGCACGTACAGGCGGCAATAACTTGACGGAGCTCTCCATCACGCACGGAGGAACATCGCTTGGAGCGCACAGCAAAAACCCTGAGCGCGCTCTAATGGCTTATGATTTAATTCGCAATGACGAGCAAATTTATCATTTGATCAACTACGGTTTGGAAGGCGTTCAATACGAAGTGAAAGACGGCAAACGCCAACAGCCAGCAGCTTATAACGAGGCTAAGGATTCCTTTTATTCGGATTTCTGGGGTGGACGTGTCGACAAATTCGAAATTCCGAGCGTAACAACTTGGGATCAGCTCGAAGAAACGTTGTATGCGGAATATGACAAAATCAAAAAACCTTACCCTTACGGCCAATTTGTATTTGATAAAACGCCGGTAGAAGCTGAATTAACGGCGATTACACAGGTTTCGGGCGAGATGGGACCTGCGATTACGTATGGTAAAGCAGGAGACCCAGCTCAAGCCGTAGAGCAATTCCGCAGCAAGCTGAAAACAGCTGGTTACGACAAGGTGCTTGCAGAATTGCAGCGCCAAATGGATGCTTACAAGAAGCTGATCGAAGGTTAACGAATAGATAGTTTGCGAAGCGCAATAGGGGTTTCCAAGCACGAAAGTGCGGGGCTCCTGTTGCGCTTTTTTCAACACCTTTAAAAGAAAAGCGTCCTTTTGGTCAATTATAATCAATTGGCGGGGTATGCTTGGTTAACCTCAGTAAAGTAGCGCTTTCATTAATAATGCTACAATGAATCTATAACCATGTAAGCTAACCCAAATCTATGTTTAAGGCGGCGAAGAAATGAACTTATCAAATATTGCAGTACAGTTGTACACGTTGCGTGACTATTGCCAGAATGAAGCGGATTTGGAGCAGACGCTGCGCAAGGTAAGAGAAATCGGTTATGAAGCGGTTCAAGTATCGGGAATAGGCCCTATTGCTCCAGAAAAAATAAAGCAATTAGCAGATGCCGAAGGGCTTCGTATTTGTGCAACACATGTAAGTCTTGATTCTATGGTCAATGACTTTGACAATACCGTGCAAATGCATAAGCTGTGGAACTGTAAGTATGTTGGGTTAGGCTCTATTCCGGATGAATACCGCACTAGCGGGGAGGGCTATTCCACCTTTGCGAAGCAAGCGACAGAAATCGGAAGAAAGCTGCAGGAGCATGACTTGCAGTTTATTTATCATAATCATCAGTTTGAGTACCAGAAGTTTGCAGGCAGAACAGGAATGGATATTTTGCAGCAAGAAAGTGACCCGGCTGCAGTTGGATTCGAGCTCGACACCTATTGGGTACATGTTGGCGGTGTAAATCCGGTGGATGCGATTCATCAGGTTAAAGGCCGTATGGGTGTTGTTCATCTCAAAGATTTGGAAATCGTTGATTATAAGCAAGTATTCGCCGAAATTGGCGAAGGAAACTTAAATTTCAAAGCGATTATTGAAGCATGCAGAGAGATTGGAGTAGAGTGGTATGTAGTCGAGCAGGATGTATGCAGGCGTGATCCGTTTGAGAGCTTGGCTATTAGTTTTAACAATTTAAAACAATTTCTATAGGAGCAATGCTAATATAGAAGCGAGAGGATGATAGAGATGAAAATCGGCATCATTTGCGACGATTGTTGGCACCCGGGCAAGCTGATCAAGGAAGGCTTGGAGCTGCTCGGCAAGCAAGGTTTTCAGCTCGATTATACCCAGCATGCATCAGAATGGTCGCGCGCATGGATGGATCAGCAGGATGTGGTTGTGCTTGCCAAGTCGAACCAAGTGTCGGCAACAGATACAACGCCTTGGCTCACTGAGGAGATTCAGCTGCAATTCCAGAGCTATGTCGAGCAAGGAAAAGGGTTGCTGGTGCTGCATGCAGGAACGGTGGGCTATCGTGATGAGCCTGTTTTCTTTGAGCTTGTAGGCGGGGTATTCCAGCATCATCCAGCCGCATGTTCCGTTACGATCGTTTATAAGGACGAAACGCCATGGGACAAGGTGCTTGCACAGGACTTTACGGTACATGACGAGCATTATTTTATGGAGGTTATCGACGATCGCATTCAAGTGTTGATGACTTCGGAGTCAGAGCACGGCACGCAGCCAGCGGGCTGGATAAGGGAGCAGGGTGAAGGAAGAGTTTGCGTGCTTACACCAGGGCATCTCTTATCCGTGCTGCAGATGGAAGAGTATCAAGCAACGATAAAACAGGCTTTGAAATGGTGCGGTGGAAGCGACCGATAATAGGGAGCTACCAACAAATGTACATTTTTTATTCAGAGGAGTGAATAAGGATATGTCGGTACAAACAATGAAATGGGGCATCTTGGGTCCGGGCTGGATTTCCTCAAAGTTTGTTAAAGATTTAGCATTTGCAGAGGGTGCAGAGCTAGTCGCTGTTGGTGGGAGAAACCTAGAGAAGGCAGAGCGTTTTGCCAAAGAGTATAATATCCCACGCGCTTATGGCAGCATTGAAGAGCTGACGCAAGATTCCGAGATCGATATTGTTTATGTAGGAACGCTGCATCCCATCCATAAAGATAATGTGCTCGCCTTATTGCGTGCTGGCAAAGCTGTCATTTGCGAGAAGCCATTCACAATGAATGCGGCGGAAGCAAGAGAAATCATAACATTAGCCAGAGAAAAACGAGTATTTCTTATGGAAGCGATGTGGACACGGTTTTTACCGCCAATCCTTAAGGTTATGGAATGGATTGCGGATGGTAAAATCGGAGAAGTGCGAATGCTTAAAGCTGACTTTGGCTTTGATATCGGCTGGGCGCCGGAAAGCCGTCTGCTTGATCCTGCGCTGGGCGGCGGGGCACTGCTGGATGCTGGTATTTACCCTGTTTCCTTCGCATCATTAATTTTCGGAGGGGCGCCATCCAAAATTATGAGCAGTGCTCGTCTTGGCGAAACGGGAGTAGACGAGCAGTTTTCATTGTTGTTTGAATATGAAGGTGGAAGTACTGCATCGCTGAATGGAGCGGTACAGCTGGAAATGGTTAATGATGCTTATATTTATGGAACGAAGGGGCATATTCATGTGCCAAACTTCTTGTTCGGTAAATCAGCATATTTGCACCCGAAACAGGGTGCTGCAGAGTCGATCGAGGACGACCGTGAAGCAGAGGGTTATTCATTTGAAGCTGAGGAAGCGATGAATGCGATCCGTGAGGGAAGGCTCGAAAGTTCAATCATTCCGCTGGATGAGACGCTAGCAATCATGGAGACGCTGGATACAATCAGGAAGCAGTGGGGTCTTCGTTATCCTGCTGATGAATAATTAGTAAAAGAAAGGAGTAGGCTGCGTATGCGCCTACTCCTTTCTTTATCAGTATCGCTGCCTCTAAGCAGAAGCCTTCTAAATTGCTTATGCTTTTACCGCTTGAAGCCATGCTTCAGCAATGAGTGCGGCACCAGCAGGAGACGGGTGAACACCGTCGGGAGCCCAATAAGCCGGTCCTGTCTGCGTTGCAGCCTGTGCGAACAAACCATCAAGCGGAACATAAATGGCTTTAAATTCTCCAGCGAGCTCGCGGACAGCTTGAATTTTTGGATCAAGATCTTCACGCCATTGCTTCTGGCTATCATTTACTGGAAGCACAAAAGGTTCGACTAGAACAAGCTTAGCGTTCAACTGCTCCTTTGCTCTGCTCAGCAAGCGGCGGTAAGTGGTATAGTATTCCTCCGTGCTAAGTGGATCATTATTGTCATAGCGGCGCCAAGTATCATTAATGCCTACATAAACAGACAACAGGCTTGGTTTCAAATCAAGGCAATCCACTTCCCATCTCCGCTCCAAATCAATGACACGGTCACCCGATATCCCGCGGTTCAGAAACGTAGCTTGTTTCTCAGGATATTTACTCGTAAACAAAGACGTTACAAGATTTGCATAACCCGATCCTAGATTTGCCCAGTCATTTCGGTTGCGGCCAGCATCCGTGATGCTGTCGCCTTGAAATAGAACAATTGCGTTTTGATCGATTAATGTCATTTTTTAGACCTCCAATGAGTTCAAATACTAGTCTTCATAAGATAAAACATGTCTTGCAGCGGGATAGCTGTGAGCGCTTTCTATTTGTCAGCAAATTCATAATACAAAGGATTCCATTCTCTGGTCAATAAGCAGCTGTTTTTTTCTTCCATAAAATAAGAAACAATTATAACTGAAGTTTCTATTTAACTTTTCTGTTATTTCCTATTTAATAGTATAGAGAAGGATAAATAGATTGGTGCAGCATTTGTTAATAGTGCGTAAACATTTTTGGGAATATTCAGAAAACTTTAAAATATACTATAAACGATAAGAACAGAAACAGCTAGAATGATTTTATGCTTTTCCTCCTATTTTTTTCATAAAATCTTAATGTTCTTGCTCTATAATCGAATTAAGGGAGTGATGGGAATGATCTCTTCTTACTTCAATGAATGGCTGGATGAATATAATGATTATATGAGATTATACACGCTTTTTGGCGACGAGTATTACCTCGAACAAGCTGGTGAAGCGTTAGCTGCGTTAAAGGCTTTGGTCCTTAGAGCTGAGCGCCATAAAAATATTCTTCGGAAAATCATGAGCGATAAGGTTCATGTTTATTAAGAATAACAAACGAAGAGCATAACGAAATTTAAAATTTAAAAGCCATCATAAGAATCCAAGTGCAGGATTAATGGTATACTGATAAGTAATGATAACGAGGAACAAGATTCTGATAGATGCTTTAGCTGCATTTTATGAGGTTTAACTCGGCATAGAAGACATGATGGAGTGATAATATGAGTAGTACAAAGGGTAAAGGCGGAACCGGCAGAGGAACGGACAAAAAAGGCTGGAATCGCTGGCAAGCAGGGGAAAAGAAGAAGTTAGCGAAAAAGGTATTTGGCAGAAACCAAGGTGCTAAAGGCGCTGAAGGTGAAAAAGGTAAAACGGACGATAAAAATACGCCTAATGCTAAAAGCGCTAACATGACTAAAGGCAGTACCGCATTTAAAGGTGGAAGCGCGGCTAAGGGCAGAAAATAGAAATAACAAAGAGCAACCTGTGCGTGAGCCATGATGCTCTTATGAAACGAAAGACGGTTAGACAGGGAAGCTCTCTGTTTAACCGTCTTTTTCTCGTTGTCCTGCCGATATTTAAGTTTTATAATGGTACTATTGCTTGGATAAAAATGTGAATTGTATTTTTGAATAATGTTCAGCGAGGTGGCTTCATCATATGAGTGACTATCAATCCATAATGCTTCTGCTCTTCTTTATCTTTCCCGTCATGTATATGATTGACACCGCTTTAGTTATTATAAGACGAAACGCTAAGCATATTGAGAATCGTCTTGCCTTCCTTACCATTTGTTTGCTGGCGAGCATGATTTTTTTTCAATACCTCGAACAGCTGTTATCTGCCGAATATGCGCTGAATATTTCTGCATATATGGTGTACCCGGCTTCTATAGCTGCGGTAAGCATGAGCGTTTTGCTTCATCTTACGGCAACAAACAGTTATCATCGGCTTTCTCGATGGAGCAGCATAGGCATAGCGTTTATACCATTTATAACGTATTTTCTGTTTCTAGCCATAAGAGGAAGAGAATATTTGCTTGAAGGGGTTCGTATAGAAGGATCTTGGAAGCAAATCGAAGCTGCTCCAGCCATGACTGTTATTTTTGGTTTTATGGTCATGTATTCATTGCTTAATGTGGTTATTTGTTTAATAGCCTATTATAAAGCGAATAACAACGTTGATCGCAAACGATTTATGATACTGCTAAAAGCCAATCTATTTTACCAGCTGGCGACGATCGGGGTTTTAATTGTATATACTGCTTTCTCGCCTTATGTTTATATTTCAGATTCAGTCATTTTTTTGACAACGATAATATGGAGTATTTCACTTCGTGTCTATATGAAAAATGATTTCTTGCCTTCTACATCCAAAAAATATGAGCTGCTTTATCATTTTTCCCCAACCGCCATCATTATGATCGACAAAAATATGATCATGAAGGAAGTAAATCCAGGTGCGCTTCGTATACTTGGATTTGAGAAGGAAGAGGAGCTGGAAAATCGCTCCTTATCTGAATTCATCGTTATGAACGAACGCAAAGACATGGAGGAAGCCTTTGCTGCTTCCTTTCCGAAGGATGCATGGAGAAACCGTGAGCTGACCATAGTGAATCGAAAAGGCCAGAAACGTGCGATTTTGGCTGATACGGAAATGATGGCTGAGGGTAAGGATTGGTTTTTGTTAATGGTCATTCGGGATATTACGCAGCAGCAGGAAGAGTCGCGTCTCATACATTTTTTGGCACATCACGATACATTGACTAAACTGCCTAACCGCTATCATTTTAATCGAGAGCTGGAAGCTTCGTTGAAAGCTGTGAAATCATCAAAAGCGCTGCTCGGAGTCATGCTTATCGATTTGGATCGCTTTAAGCTGATAAACGATACGCTTGGACATCAGTTTGGTGATCAGGCTTTAATTGACGTTGCTCAGCGCCTGCGTCAAAATGTAGACCATCGGCATTTGCTTGCCCGTCTGGGCGGAGATGAATTTATTATTTTAATTAAAGAAGCGGAAGAATATGATGAGATCGTGTCGCTTGCCGAAAACATTCATCTAGCCTTTCAGCTGCCGATTACGCTTCAAGGGCAAGATTTCTACTTAGGCGGCAGCATTGGAATTAGTGTCCATCCTTTTGATGATGACAGCTCTGATGGGCTTATCAAGAGGGCAGACATTGCCATGTACAATGCGAAACATAGCGGAGGCAATCAGTATCGGTTATATACGAATGAGATGATTGCTCTAGTACAGCGAGACGTCAAGCTAGAGAAGCATCTTCGCAAAGCACTGAAACGCAAGGAATTTGTTCTCCATTATCAGCCGCAGATTAATTTGGCAAGCGGACAGCTGATAGGGGCAGAGGCGCTTATTCGCTGGCAATCGGTAGAGCTTGGCATGGTGCATCCAGGAGAATTTATCACGCTGGCAGAGCAAACAGGATTAATTAATGAAATTGGACAATGGGTTATTGCGGAAGCTTGTCAGCAGGGTAAACTGTGGCAGGAGCAAGGCTGGAATGATTTTATGCTGTCGGTGAACGTTTCGTCGAGACAATTCATGCAGCCGGATTTCGTGAATAAGGTTCAGGAGATTTTGCGCAGCAGCGGTCTTGAGCCTGATCGGTTATGCTTGGAGATTACGGAGAGTATGGTCGTTAATAATTTAAATGTAGCTAGAAAGATGCTCGATGAGCTTGTAGCTTTAGGTATACATATTGCCATTGATGATTTTGGTACAGGTTATTCCTCATTAAGTGTGCTAAGGCAGCTGCCGATTGCTATTATCAAAATTGACCGCTCCTTTATTACTGATATGGATGCCTATCAAGGCGGCTTATCAATTGTAAAGACGATTGTGTCGATGGGGCATGACCTGCAGAAGCAGGTGGTTGCCGAGGGCGTAGAAACATTGGATCAATATGAACAGCTAAAGCAGCTTGGCTGCGACAAGGCGCAGGGTTATTACTATCATAAGCCGCTCCCATTACTAGAGTTTAATAAACTATTAATCGCTAGGTGATAGGTTCGAAAGTACATAAACGAAGGCTGCCAGCTTCAAGCTGGCAGCCTTTTTTTGGTATGTCATTAGAGCATCTCGGTATCAATAATGCGCCAGTGATGCTTAAGTGTAGCTTCCAAGGCTTCTTTATCCTTCTCTTTGAACAAGTTAAGAATTTTTCGATGCTCCGCATTTACTTGCTTTAGCACGTTTGCGAGCTTTGGTTTGTCTTCGCTTGCATAGGATTGACGAATAAAGCTATTTTTTAATGAATTTAACGTTTCGATTAATACAGGATTATCGCATTTTTTTATATAAATCTCATGGAAGTTATATTGGTCCATATGATAATCGGAAAAATACAGCTTGCTAATATCAAGATCAATTTTGTCGACAAGCCTTTCCATTTCGGTGAAGTCAGGCTGCTGAAGTAAATCAATACATAAGGTAGCAGCGAGTGCATCCAACACTCCAATAATTCGGGAAAAATCGAGTTTTTTCTTGGAATCGAAGGCTTTGACAGTGAAACCGCGTCTAGGTAAATAATCTAGGAGATTGTCGGAGGATAGTTGAAATAATGCTTCTCTGGTAGGCGTACGGCTTATATCTAGTTTTTTGCAAATTTCAGCTTCATTGATTTTTTGATTCGGCAGTAATGTGCCATCTTGGATTTTTTGAGCGATATACTCATAAACATGGTCTTTTAACGATTGGTATTTAGGTGATTGCATGTAGGTTCCCCTGTTCTAACTTACTTTAATGAGGTGAAGTTGTTTGCTATATAACTTTTATATGGGTTAGAGAAATGGCTTAGTTGAATGAACATACATTCGTACAGTAGATGATTTCACTATTTTATCATCTGATCCAGATATTAGACAAGCGTATGAATATGTCGAAAGGTGTCATAATAACTCACATTGAAATAACAATTTTTAATAGAATCATAAAAAAACATTGTAGATAGTGGAAACCGATGTTATAATTACTTCCATCATACATGTATATTGTATACAGATTTAACTCCGTATTCAATTCGGGGGATTTTAGACTAAATCAGATAATGAATTGGGAGAGATGGAAATGAAAAAGAAATTATCATTGCTGCTTATTTCGGTTATGGTCGTCCTTTCGGCATGTGGTCAAAACAATAAGGAAAATACGCCAGCTGCAACGAACAATAACGCGGCAACAGATCCTCCAGCAGTAGAGAAAACAACGCTTACCCTGGGTACAAGTGCAGATTACGCACCCTTTGAGTTCCATAAGATAATAGACGGTAAAGATACGATCGTAGGTTTTGATATTGAAATTGCTAGAGAGATTGCAAAAGATATGAATGCTGAGCTCAAAATTCAAGATATGGACTTTGATGGTTTGCTGCTCGCACTCGATACAGGAAAAGTAGATATGGTTATTTCGGGTCTGACGCCTACGGAAGAACGCAAAAAGAACGTTGATTTCTCTGAAATCTATTACCTGACTAGCCAAGGCGTTTTGGTGAAAAAGGACCAAACTGAGCAATTCAAGTCATTGGATGATTTGAAAGGCAAAAAAATCGGTATTCAAAAAGGTTCGATTCAAGAAGGCATTGCACAGGAAATCGCCGATGCGAAGCTAACGTCTTTGGCTAAAATTCCTGAATTGATTTTGGAGCTGAAGAGCGGTCGTGTAGATGCCATTATTCTAGAAAAACCGGTTGCGGATCAATACGCAGTGGCCCAAACGGATATTGCAGTTTCTGAAGTGAAGATTGAGCAGCCCGTAGAAGAAGCTGGCGTATCCATAGCCGTTAAGAAGGGCAACCAAGATTTACTTAATAAAATTGATGGAACGATTGCTCGTTTGAAGGAAAGCGGCGAAATTGATCGTTATGTTGTTGAGGCCAATGAGCTGGTTGGAGAATAAAGAGCGGACGGAGTAGTTGGATATGGATTTAAACTTCGGTTTCATGGCTGAGTATTGGCCGATTTTTTTGAGAGGAGCCTTGGTCACGCTGGAGCTGTCTTTCTTCGGCGTGGCACTAGGCACAGTGCTTGGGGTTGTCTTTGCATTAATGCGAATCTCGCGCATCTGGCCGGTTAAGTTTTTGGCCTCTACCTATATCGAGATCATACGAGGAACCCCGATGCTCGTGCAAATCTTTATTATTCATTATGGACTGACTGGATTTGGTATAAATCTTCCGCCTTTTATATCCGGAGTGGTAGCGCTTACGATTAATAGTTCTGCCTATATGGCTGAGGTGTTCCGTGCGGGAATCGAAGCGATCGACAAGGGTCAGACGGAGGCGGCTCGATCCTTGGGGCTGAGCAGAGGTATGGCGCTTCGGTACATCGTGCTGCCGCAAGCTTTCCGCAACATGCTGCCGGCAATCGGCAATGAATTCATTATTATTATAAAAGATTCCTCGCTTATATCCGTCATAGGCATTGCGGAGCTGATGTTCAATGCTCGGACGGTTCAGAGCGTCACCTTCTCGCCGATGGAGCCGTTGTTAATCGCCTGCGCTTTATATTTTATCATGACATTTACATTATCCAGGCTGCTTGCTGTGCTAGAGAGGAAGTTGAGAAGCTGATGATAGTCGTAAAAGGGCTGCGCAAATCTTATGGAAAAAACGAAATATTGAAGGGGATAGACACGGTAATTCGCAAAGGCGAGGTTGTTGTTGTTATTGGACCGAGCGGATCAGGGAAAAGCACCTTTCTTCGTTGTTTGAATCGATTGGAGGAGCCGTCGGCTGGTCATATTCAGCTGAATGATCGTGAAATTATAAATAAACAGTCGGAGTTAAATCGGATTCGTCAAGAAATGGGCATGGTGTTTCAGCATTTTAATTTATTTCCGCATATGACTGTCTTGGAAAATTTGACCCTCGCTCCGCGTAAGCTAAAGAAGCTGAGTAAAGAGCAGGCAAATGTAGAAGCTGTGGAGCTGCTGCGCTTAGTGGGGCTCGAAGACAAGAAAGATGCCTATCCAGATCGTCTCTCAGGCGGACAAAAGCAGCGTGTTGCGATAGCGAGAGCGCTTGCCATGCAGCCTAGCGTGATGCTGTTTGATGAACCAACGTCAGCACTCGATCCTGAGATGGTTGGCGAGGTGCTTGAAGTCATGCGGAAGCTTGCTCAAAACGGAATGACGATGGTTATTGTAACGCATGAAATGGGTTTTGCCCGCGAGGTTGGCGATAGGCTGCTGTTTATGGATGGCGGCTGCATTGTTGAAGAGGGAGTGCCATTGAAGGTATTCCAAAATCCTCAGCACCCGCGAACGCAAGATTTTTTGGCAAAGGTTTTATAGCAGCAAGGTCGTTTAGTTTGTGAATTCCTGGTGGTTAATAATCAATCCAGGTTTTTTTATAACAGTAATTGAATATTGTATACAAATTTGTAGGGAGTGATTTCATCGATATGACATCTACCAAATCTACAGCGGTTGTCATGGAGCAGTCGGATCGATACGGCGCACACAATTACCATCCGCTGCCTATCGTCATTTCGGAGGCTGAAGGTGTCTGGGTGAACGACCCTGAAGGCAATCGGTATATGGATATGCTCAGTGCGTACAGCGCTCTTAATCATGGTCATAGGCATCCAAAGATTATTCATGCACTTAAAGATCAAGCGGATAAAGTAACGCTCACTTCACGTGCTTTTCACAATGATAAGCTGGGTGAGTTTTATGAAAAGCTCGTTAATTACACGGGTAAAAATAAAATTTTGGCAATGAACACGGGGGCAGAAGCAGTGGAAACCGCCATTAAGGCGGTTCGTCGCTGGGCATATCGTGACAAAGGCGTGGAGCACGACCAAGCGGAAATTATCGTTTGTATGGGCAATTTTCATGGTCGGACGATAACGGTCACATCCTTCTCATCAACGGAGGAATACAAAAAGGATTTTGGGCCATTTACGCCAGGCTTCAAGCTAGTTCCTTATGGCGATTTGGCTGCTCTTGAACAGGCGATTACACCAAATACAGCTGCCTTTCTCGTTGAGCCGATTCAAGGGGAGGCGGGCATCATTATTCCGCCGGAAGGATATTTGTCGGGAGCCTATGCATTGTGCAAACAAAATAATGTGCTGTTCGTGGCTGATGAAATTCAAACCGGTTTTGGACGTACAGGCAGACGCTTTGCGTGTGATTGGGAAAATGTAACGCCAGATGTTTATATTATGGGCAAAGCGCTGGGTGGCGGGGTAATGCCCATTTCGGCAATCGCCGCAAACGATACGATTTTAAATGTTTTTGAGCCTGGATCGCATGGATCTACGTTTGGCGGCAACCCGCTGGCTTGTGCCGTCTCTGCAGCAGCGATTGATGTCATTGAGGAGGAGAAGCTGGCAGAGCGTTCGGATGAACTGGGGAAATATTTTCGAGAACAATTAGCTGAAATTAGTTCACCGCATATTGTGGAAATTCGCGGTAAGGGCTTGTTTATCGGTTTGGAGCTTGATACAGCAGCTAGGCCATACTGTGAACGTCTGATGGCGAAAGGGCTATTGTGCAAAGAAACACATGACACGACCATAAGGTTCGCGCCGCCGCTCATTATAACGAAAGAAGAGATCGATTGGGCGATAGAAAGGATTGCGCTTGTGCTTCAATCCGAATAAAGGATGAATTTGCGGACGGAGACAGCTTAAGGAAGGGGATGTTCACTTTGGGAAGCATTGGGGAAGCGAATCTTAACAAGACGGGGAGGACGGATTTTATGGCGAATAAAAAAGTGAGACTCATAAGCGTTCCGTTCTGGATGGGCGGAAGCCGCGCAGGATCGGAGCTTGGACCGGAAAGCATTATTCAATCAGGGCTAGCGCGTCAAATCAGAAGTATGGGATTTGATTTAGTTGGCAACTACGAGGTCAGCTGCCCGAGGCATGGCGTGCTTGATCCGAAGCAGCCCAAGATGAAATATTTTCCCGAAGTGAAAGAGATGAGCGGGCTAGTAGGTGAACAGGTCTATCGCGCAGTGCTTGCGGACTCCTTTCCTCTCGTATTAGGAGGGGACCATAGTGTTGCGATTGGCTCGCTAGCTGGTTTGACTGGTCATTACAATAATTTGGGTATTATCTGGTTTGATGCGCATGGCGACTTGAATACGGAGGAGACAACTCCTTCCGGAAATATGCACGGTATGCCGCTTGCGGTAGCGATGGGTCTAGGGAAGTTTAAGCTTTCCGATATACCGGGAGCTGGACCGCTCATTAAGAAAGAAAATGTAGTGATTATCGGAGCGCGTGATTTGGATCATTACGAGAAGGAGCTTATTCGCTCAGAAGGTATCGCTTGCTTCACGATGCATGACATTGACCGAATGGGCATGAAGGCAGTCATGGAGAAGGCGATTGAGATTGTGAGCAGCGGTACGGATGGTGTGCATGTAAGCTTTGATATGGATTGTATGGACCCGGCGGAAGCTATTGGTGTAGGGACGCCGGTTCCAGGCGGAATAAGCTATCGCGAAGCGCATCTAGCGCTGGAGCTGCTAGCTGAAACAGGCCGCGTAACCTCTATGGATATTGTGGAAGTAAATCCTCTGCTGGATGTAGGCATGCGTACTTCTCGGCTTGCGGTTGAGATGGCGACCTCTCTGCTTGGCAAACGAATCATATAGAATCTAGGCGGTTAGGGGACGAGGGTTTGCTATGGAAAAAATGATGAGGAGCTTTTTTCTGACTCTCGGCAAAAGCATTCGGATTGGGAGCTTGGCGCGTAAATATGGCCTCAAGCTGGGAGCTAGCCGATTTGTAGCTGGGGTTGAGATAAGCAGCGCCATTGAAGCGGTCAAGAAGCTTAATAAACAAGGAAAAATGGCAACTTTAGATCATTTAGGTGAATTTATTCGAGGCAAGGAAGAGGCAGCTTATTCCGCAAATATGTGCTTGCGCACGCTAAAGGCAATTGCTGCTTCTAATGCAAATGCGAACTTATCATTAAAGCTTACAAGCTTAGGACTGGATCTAGACAGCAAGCTGTGCGAGGAGCATATGAGAACGATATTGGATGCCGCTGCGAAAATGAACATTTTTGTTCGAATCGATATGGAAGATTACTCTCACTGCCAGCCTGCTCTTGATCTATATAAGAGGCTGCGAGAGTCATATGACCATGTAGGTATCGTTATTCAAGCTTATTTGTTTCGCTCGGAGCAGGATGTTTATGAGCTAGGACTTAATCGTGCCAACCTAAGATTGGTGAAGGGCGCTTATAAAGAAGCTGAAGAGGTTGCCTATCCGCAGAAAACGGATGTCGATCAATCATTTGAGAGATTAATAAAGATGCATTTGCAGAGCGGCAGCTACACGGGGATAGCGACCCATGATCGCGCCATCATTGAGACCACAAAAAGGTTCATCAAAAAGCAGGGAATTCCAGTGGAGCAATTCGAGTTCCAAATGCTTTATGGCATTTGCGAGGAGCTGCAGGATGAACTCGTTCGTGATGGTTATAGAGTAAGAATCTATGTCCCTTACGGTGAAGATTGGTTTGGTTATTTCATGCGAAGACTGGCAGAACGACCTGATAACGTTTGGTTTGTACTGAAAAATATGTGGAAGTAGAGGGGAATGACAATGAGAGAATGGAATGTAACGCCATTTGTTACTGAACCGATGACTGATTTTGGCAATGCTGAGAACCGCGCTGCCTTTCTGGAAGCAATTGCTCATGTGAGAACCGAATTAGGCAAGCAATACCCGCTGCATATTGGAGGTCATACCGTTCATACCTCTGATTATATCGTATCGCGCAACCCGGCAAAGTCGGATGAAGTAGTAGGTGAAGTGGCAAAAGCGAGCCAAGAATTAGCTGAACAGGCGATGAAATCAGCGCTTGCTGCATTTGAAACGTGGAAACATACATCGGTATGGACACGGGCGAGCTGCTTGATGAAAGCCGCAGCGCTCATGCGGGAGCGGAAGCATTATTTTTCGGCGTGGCTCGTAATTGAGTCAGGTAAAAACTGGGCAGAAGCCGATGCAGATACGGCAGAAGCGATTGATTTTATGGATTATTATGCACGTGAAATGTTGAAATTAGCGGAAACCAATGAGCTAAAGCCGCTGGTTAAGCTAGCAGGTGAAGACAATCGGCTGACTTATATTCCGCTGGGCGTCGGGATTGTTATTCCGCCTTGGAATTTCCCGCTGGCAATATGCGCTGGGATGGCTAGTGCCTCTATTGTTGCAGGCAACACGATTATTATGAAACCTGCATCTACAACTCCGATTATTGCTTACAAGTTCTATGAGCTGATGGTGGAGGCGGGGATGCCTGCTGATGTTATTCAGTATTTGCCGGGAAGCGGTGCAGAAATCGGCGACTACTTGACTAGCCATCCAAAGACCAGATTCATTAGCTTCACAGGCTCGAAGGAAATAGGGCTGCGTATTAATAGGCTGGCTGCTGAACAAGCGCCGGGACAAATATGGATGAAGCGAGTTGTAGCAGAAATGGGCGGGAAAGACGGTATTGTCGTAGATGAAACGGCCAATATCGATGCAGCTGCTGATGCTATTGTAGCTTCTGCATTTGGGTTTCAAGGACAGAAATGCTCGGCAGGCTCTAGAGCCATTGTTGTAGCGGATGTGTATGATGAGCTAATTGAAAAAGTGAAAGAAAGAACGAACAAGCTTGTTATGGGTTCCCCGGAAGAGAATGCGGCAATCGGGCCTGTTATTGATAAAGCTTCTTTTGACAAGATTTTGAATGCCATTGAGAGAGGCAAGAGTGAAGGTAGATTAATAGCAGGCGGCGGAAAAGGAATAGAGAGCGGCTATTTCATAGAGCCAACGGTATTCGCTGATGTTGCTCCAAAAGATTCGTTAATGCAAGAAGAGATCTTCGGGCCTGTACTAGCGATTGCTAAGGCGAAGGATTGGCAGGAGGCTATTCATATTTACAATGATACGGAGTTTGGTCTGACAGGAGCTTTTTTCTCAGCAGAAGAGGATCGTATTCAAGCAGCGCTGCAGGAAATGCATTGCGGCAATCTATATATTAACCGTAAATGTACGGGAGCGTTAGTAGGCGTTCATCCCTTTGGGGGATTTAATATGTCAGGTACAGATTCAAAGGCTGGCGGACATGATTATATGCTATTGTTCACGCAAGCTAAACTTACGTCTATTAAACTATGAATGAATAATGGTCGGTATTCTTAAAATTTAATGTCATATAAAATAACATAAAAGATTGATTTTTATCGAATTTTGATCGAATATCAGAAAATATCATTGTCTATATGGAATGTTGATGTTACACTATCTCACGTAAAGAAGTATATTGTATACAAATTTTGACGCTTTACCCACATATACATAAGGCGCATCCTAGATTAAGTCAAAATTGATTAACGCAAAAGCGGAATGGGAGTGATGAGTATAGCATTGTCAATCTGTCGTTTGGCTGCACTCTGTTTATTGGTTTAATTGCTAGACAAAAAAGGAGGAAGAACATGTCTAAGAAGATTATCTCTCAAAAGCTTCTCGCACTCATGCTTTCCTTAATGCTCATTTTCTCTATCATTGCTCCTGGTGCTGCATATGCGCGGGAAGGTGCCGATACAGGTTCGGTTCCTGCTGAGGAGACTGTAGTCGCTCCAGAAACAACGGGGCTGGAAGAAACTTCGGATACGGAGCCGCTGATCGTCTCTGCACTTGCTGAGCCGGAAGATTCGGTTGGTAAAAGTGCTTATGATTATCTTAATTATATGGCGACCACAATCGGTGCTCGTGTTGCGGGTACAGCGAAAGAGGTTGAAGCCGGAAATTATGTAAAGGCTGAATTTGAAAAACTAGGCCTTAATACTGCGGTACAGCCGTTCAGCTATACTCGCGGTGGGACAACGGTTAATTCAAATAACATCGTAGCGACTAAAGTAGGAACCTCGCCAAAGGTTATAATCGTAGGCGCGCATTATGACTCTGTCAATGCAGGCAAAGGCGCTGATGATAATGCATCAGGTGTAGCGGTTATGCTGGAATCAGCGAAAGCAGTGTCCGAGCTAGCTACGCCGTATACGATTAAATTCATTGCGTTTGGCGCGGAAGAGCAAGGACTTAGAGGTTCTCAATATTATGTGTCTCAAATGACGGCTCAAGATAAGAAAAACACAGTTGCGATGATTAACCTCGACAGTGTGGCTGTCGGCGACAATATGTATATTTATGGCAGCAGTGGTTCAAAAGGTTTCGTTCGTGACCTAGGCCTTAGCATTGCTGACCGTCTTGGTCTTTCCCTTATAACTAATCCAGGTGAAAATCCTAAGTATCCAGCTGGTACAACAGGAGACTGGAGTGATCATGCTCCATTCTCGAAAGCAGGCATTCCTTACRCCTACTTGGAAGCGACGAACTGGAGCCTTGGCGACAAGGATGGTTATACGCAAACTACACTGGATGGAGAGATATGGCACACAGCAAAAGATACTCTTGATTATATCGAGTCTGCTTATCCGGGAAGAATCCAAGAGCATTTAACAACATTTACTAAAGTCCTCACAGGCATTCTTCTTGAAGTACAAGAGCTTCAACTAAGCAAAGATAAAGCATCCATAACAGAAAAAAGAACGATTGACGTTTCATTCGAATTACCGGCAGGCGTAGCGCTTGCAGATCTGAAATGGAGCTATGGCGAGAAACCTCTGACCGAATGGAAAAAGTGGGGCACGAACTCATATTCGGGAGACCCATTCATCTATTTGGAAGGGACGCCAGTGCTGGATGGAACGACGGTTAAAGCGCAAGTTACGTTCGACCTTATTTACAACACAACAAACTTGTCTGGTGCTCACCGTTCCAGATACCCGGCAATGCTTGGTACTCGTGATTTTGCTGTTCTAGATCAGAAAGGCCGCACCATTGCGACAGCACCTATTAAGCTTAATGTTTATGACAGCTATCATTCGTATGATGAAATTAAACCAGAGATTGATGCGATTACAGCAGAAATTAATGCGAAAAATAATCGCTATGTCGAAACGCAGGTTCTTGGCCAATCCGTGCAGGGCAGAAACATTTATTTTACGATTTTGGCAAAGGACAAAGCGTCTGTAGACAAATACTTAAATGAAACGATGCCTGCTATGATGAATGATCCGAAGGGCTTGCAGGATAAAATCAAAAATGGCACGTTCACCGACTATAAAGTTCCAGTATGGCTTAACAATATCCATCCGGATGAAGCGCCTGGCGTTGACGTTATTCTTAACTTCTTCCGGGAAATGGGGATGAAGGATAACATCACGTTTAATACGAACGAGGATGCTGCTAATCCGCTGCCCGTTACGTTAAACGTAAATGATGCGCTTGAAAATGCTATTTTCCTAATGAATTTTACGGAAAATCCAGATGGACGTTCATTGAATACGCGGGCAAATGCCAACTCGTTTGACTTGAACCGCGATAATTCCTATCAAACGCAGCCCGAAACAAAAATCGTAACGAAAGAAATTGCCAAATGGTCGCCGCTTTCCTTCTTGGATATGCACGGTTTCGTAGGCAGCTTCCTGATCGAGCCGTGTACGCCGCCGCATGATCCGAACTTCGAGTACGATCTATTGATTGGAAGCATGCTCGAGCAAGCGAATGCGATGGGTAAAGCAGGTATAGCTAATACCAAATATACAAGCTACGAAATTCCGTATGAATCTCATCAAAACAACAATGGACCTAATAAATCAGGCTGGGACGATGCATCTCCTGCGTATACAGCTGTTTATGCGATGCACCATGGTGCATTAGGTCACACGCTGGAAATACCAGAGCTTAACGAGGATTCAACGACTGCACTCTTCTATGCGAGCGTTGCAGCAACCAAGTATGTAGTAGAAAACAAAGAAAAATTGTTTTTGAACCAGCTTGAAGTTTATAAACGTGGAGTCGAGAATACAGACAGCCGTACCGTTGATAAATATTTGACGAATGCTGCTGATCAAGTCATTGGCAGACCGCGCGGTGCAGAAACTAATTTCTTCCCAGACTATTATGTTCTTCCTGTAGCAAGCGAATTGCAAAAAAACCGCCTAGCAACGTATGAAATGGTTCAGTACTTGCTGAGCAATGGCGTGAAAGTCGAACAAACCACGACACCTGTGACGATTGGCGAGGTCGTTTATCCAATTGGCTCTTATGTTGTCAACATGAAGCAAGCGAAGAGGGGTTATGCTAACCTCGTCTTGTATGACGGCTTTGATGTATCGGATTTCTCTGAAATGTATGCGGAAATCGTTCAAAGCTTTGCTGATATGAGAGGTTTTGATCGTTATGTGGTTCGTCAGGATGGAGCCTTCTCCGGTAAAACGACGAGCGTTACTGGAGTCGTAATCCCAGAGACGACCATTCCAGGCGACGCAGAACAGTATGTCATTAGAAATACAAGCAATGCGGCCATTAAAGCAGTAAATGAATTGCTTGCAGCTAAGAAAGCAGTAACGATGCTGAGCAAAGGTGCTGCAGGTTATGAATTAGGAGATTTCCTCGTTTCCAAAGCGGATCTCCAGTCTATTTCCAAAAAATATTTGTTAGATGTTATTGCCTTTGACAGTAAGAACAGCAAAGAAGGGCCGCTGCTGAAATTAACGACGGTATCCGCAACAGGAGTCCCTGCTTTTGTTCTAAAAGATTTGGGCTTCCCTGTGACAACGGATATGGCGGCAAGCGATGTACTTATTAACACAAGCGGACAAGCAAGCACGAACCTGATTGGTGAGGGCAAGCCTTATATTGGATTCGGAAGATCAGCAATGAACACAATGAAGGGTTCGACGCTGCTGCCAGGATTCGATTTCGCAACGACAGGAAGCTCTCATGAAGGCTTGTTCAAAACAGAGCTGGATCAAACGCATTTGATTACGGCTGCGTACGATGCAAAAGAATACTTCTACACGGCATCGGGTTCATGGATCACTTCTACTCCTGCAAATGCAAAGGTGTTGGCAACGGCAAGTACAGATGCTGACTTCTTTAAAGCAGGCTGGTGGCCTGGAAATGATAAAGTAAAAGGTAAAACGATTGGCTTCACCTACAAAAAAGGCAAAATTAATGTCACGTTATTTGCGAATGATTTGCTGAACAGAGCACATCCGCAAAAGCAATTCAGAGTGGTGGCTAATGCAATATTTACAGCGGCATTTGCTGAGGAGACGGGACCTGTTGTAACACCGGACCCAGGCACCGGCGGACCAGGTCCAGTTGTAACACCAACGCCAACACCGACTCCTAAACCTACGCCAACGCCAGTTGACGTTCCTGAGTTTAAAGATTTAGGAGCTGTCGAGGCATGGGCTGGAGACGCAATTAAGGAGTTGGCTGGAAAAGGCATTATTACAGGTATTAGCAGCACATCATTTGCACCGCTTAAACAAGTAACGCGAGCTGAGTTTTTGACGATGCTTGTTCGCGCTTATCAATTAGCGGATGCGACTGCCACGGCAGACTTCAGTGATGTGAAAACGTCGGATTGGTACTACGCTTCAGTAGCTGCAGCGGTGAAAGCAGGACTGGCTCAAGGTGTAGGAGAGGGCAAATTCGATCCTAACCGACCGATTACACGTGAGGAAATGGCTATTATGGCTGCGAACGCCTTGAAGCTCATCAATAAGGATGCAGCAGCAAGTGACGTAGAGGGTGCCTTAAGTAAATTTAGCGACCAAGCTAAAATGGCATCGTATGCGAAAGAAGCGATTGCCCTTCTGACAGAACAAGGCGTGATCAACGGCATGACGGACGGCTCCTATGCTCCAAAAGGCATAGCTAACAGAGCGCAAGCAGCCGTTATCATTAGCAAGCTCCTTAAGAAAAATTAAATTAAAGCAATAGATAAAGGGCTGCCAGCGGCAGCCCTTTTATTTAAAGCTTTTTTATGAAGTACATATTGCCTCACAGAAAACGCAAGGAGGACGGCATAGATGAAATTGAATATTGGGAGCAAACGTAAATTAACGATAGCCAATAAGATTTACGGCAGTTTTTTTGCTGCAATTGTTTTTATTATGCTTCTATTATGCTTTATTTTTTATAATCTCAATAACCTTAATAGATCCTATAATGAGCTTATTAACAATAATGTAGCCGTCCTTATGAATATGGAGTCTATTCAAAGAAATGCCGTTCAGCTCAATAGCAGCTTTAGCGATTACTTATTGAATAAAAATAAAGACATGTTAAAAGAAATGGATGCGGTAAGTGCGGATATTGTTAGTCAAGCAAAGGCAGCACAAGCTTTGATACAAAATGAGGAAGATATTAAAGCGCTTGACGCCCTTCTGGGCTGGAACAATCAATACATGGAACGGATAGCAGCGTTTAACGATGTGGAGCAGTTAAAAGCCACTTCTTATGCCAACACACGGGTTTTCCCTTTGGCCAAGCTAATTCGCACCAATGCGATTAAACTCGCTCAAAAACAAGAGAACGTTATGTCGGAAAAGGTACTGGCAAACGATAGGGAAGTTAATCAGTCAAATAGTTCTATGCTTATCGGAAGTATCCTCCTTATTGCGGTGACGCTGCTGCTTGGTACACTGCTTTCTAGAAATATTTCCATTCCCATTAGACGTTTGTCTGGATTAGCTGTGGCCGTAGCCAGCGGTGATTTGCGCAGCACGCCTCTTCACATTCGAAATAAAGATGAAATCGGTTCATTAGCAGACTCGTTTGATAGTATGAGAAGTGGTTTGCAGGAGATGATAGAGCAGGTCAATCAGGCAGCGAAGCAGCTGGCAGCAAGCTCGGAGGAGATGCGTGAAGGAGCCAAACAAACCTCAGCGGCTACGTATTACATCGTTGAATCAACGCAGCTGGTTGCTGCATCAGCGGAGGAACAGTTGCAAGGTTCAGAAGCAATTTCAGCAGCGATGGAGGACATTGTCGAAGCAATTAGAAGCATAACATCCGCGGTAACTGTGATTTCGGAAACGTCAGAGCAAGCCATTCTTATCGTAGATGGAGGACATTCCTGCATGGAGCTTGCCACCCAAGACATGAGCAGCATTGATCAAATCGTCGATGAAACTGCGAATTCCATGGAAAATGTGAAGGAAAGCGTGCAGCACATCGAGAACATCGTAGCATTAATTGCATCCATTTCGGGCCAGACTCGGCTGCTTGCATTAAATGCAACCATTGAAGCAGCAAGGGCAGGGGAACATGGCTTAGGGTTTGCTGTAGTAGCGGAAGAGGTTAGAAACTTAGCGAAACAATCGGAAGAAGCGTCAAAAAAAGCGTCTAAGCTGCTCGGCACTGTACGCAGCAATACAATGCAGGCTGTTTCTATGATGGATAAAGGGAAAAATGAAGTGAAAAAGGGAAAGCGTTCATTGATCGAGACAAGCAGTCAATTTCAGCTTATCCGCAGTTCAGTGAGTGAGGTAGCGAGCCAAATTCAAGAGATTGCTGCGTCATCCATACAAATATCTACAGGCTCGCAAAACATTGCTGCTTCCACTTCAGCCAGCGCGAAGCAGGCTAATGAATCATCAGCATTGACGCAAAGCGTATCTGCAGCAACCGAAGAGCAGCTTGCGTACATGGAGGAAATAACAGCATCTGCAACAACGCTTCATGCTGCAGCAGGTGATTTGCAAAGCCATGTCTCTAAGTTCAGAATGGTATAACTGGTTGAAAGCCCCGAGCGAACCGCTTGGGGTTTCTTGCTGTCGTCCTTTTTATTTCTGGACACAGCGGCATACGCCCAAACCCAAATCAGCTCCTTGGCATAGGCTGTTATCATCACATGAAATCAAGGAGCTTAATCCGAATGCCAAAAACGACAACAAAACCGGAGATAACCGAATTATCGTCTGATGATCTTGCTATATGGGCTGCAGTTATATTAGTCATTGGCGATTTATTTGGATTGTTTGCCGTCATAAAAGCAAAAGAGGAAAAGGAAGAGCTGCTTTAAACCTTTGACCATGATGATTCAGCTTATCACATAAAAGTATTCTAAAAATTTCAATATAAAGGAGAAAAGTTGATGGCAGATAAAAAAGAGATTAAGTCTGAAGAACTGGCCAAGCTTTCAGCATCGCTTTCAGCCGTTGGTTATGGATTAATCCTGCTTTCGCTTGAGAGGGCAGATCAGGAAAACCTGGAGCGCAAGGGGAAGGAAAATGAGAAGATGTCAGCAGCAGTAAATCGGTTATATCGACGTTTCAATGGATAAAGAGAGCGGGGATGAAGGGTGAACATAATCTCTCCTTCAATGATTACGTAAACAGCCCCTCGCATATCGCAAGGGGCTGTTTGCATGCTGCTTACAAAATTAACTCAAGCCATTGTTCTTTCGTTACCGGACCGAAATAGAAGGGCAGATCAAAATCAGCTGTAAGCTGCTTTAGAGCGGAAGCTTCATAACGAATGCCGATCAGTTTCTGAGCAACTTCATTGCTGTCGCCACGGCCAAAAAAGTCTCCGTAAATAGCAGCGTTCACAATCAATCCTTCTTCAACCTGAAGGCGAACATCAAAGGTGCCAACTCCTTCGATTCGTTTCTTCTGCTGTACATTAAAGGATGGAGAACGGCCATAGTTCCATTCCCAGCTGCGGTAGCGCTCTTCCGCCAGCTTGTGTATATTTTGCCAGTCCTGTTCAGATAACTCGTAGAACGGGATTTCAGCAGATTGCTCAAAGATGGACTGAAGCAGTCTTTGCCTAAACTGCTCTATCGTCATAGGCTCCTTCAAAAACTCTGTAATATTCGCCACGCGGCTGCGGATCGACTTCGTTGACTTCGATACATATTTCTCAGCATTTGCCTTTAGCGCAGATACAACATTTTCGATTTCAGAATTAAACAGCAGCGTTCCATGACTGAACATTTTGCCCTTCGTCGAAAATTGCGCATTGCCGGATATTTTTCGCTCGCCAACCTGTAGATCATTTCGGCCGGTCATTTCGGCGTCTACACCCAGCTCTTGAAGCGCACGTACAACAGGCTCGGTGAACTTCTTGAAATTGTGAAAGGACTTACCGTCATCCTTCATAATGAAGCTGAAATTCAAGTTGCCGAGATCGTGGTAGACGGCTCCCCCTCCAGATAGTCTGCGGACGACGTGTAGCCCACTGCTCTCGACGTAATCTGCATTAACTTCCTCGACGGTATTTTGGTTTTTGCCAATGATGATGGATGGCTCATTTATGTAGAAAAGCAAGTAGTCATCGTTGTCAGGCAATGAACGCAATATATATTCCTCTAATGCCAAATTAAGCGTTGGGTCGGTGATGCCATTATTGCTTACAAAACGCATGATCTTTGTCCTCCTATGCTGTAGCTCATATTGGCATTATACCTGTACGTCCTGTTCCTTATCAAATGAAGGTTCGTACTTAATGGGTACAACCTATGCATAAGCTGAAATAATTCGTATAATCGAATGAGAAAAAAAGCTTGATGCAGAGGTGAAGCAAATGGAAGCGAAATTTTGTATGTCATGCGGTCATGAGCTCGAAACCCGTGACGTTGACGGTACGATGAGGCGAGCTTGTACAAGCTGCAGCTTCGTTCATTGGGGAAATTATAGCATTGGTGTCGGAGCACTGGTCGTAAAGGATGAGAAAATTTTGCTCGTTCGCCGAGCACAAGAGCCTGGAAAAGGTAAATGGACGAATCCGGGCGGTTATATTGAGCAGCTGGAAGCCATTCAAGACACGATTGAGCGAGAGGTTATGGAAGAGTGCGGCGTGCAAGCAATCGTAAAAAACGTTGTAGCACTGCGTGATCAGCCGAGAAATATACATAATCTGTACGTCGCATTTGAGATGGAATATGTGAGCGGAGAGCCTACCCCGGATTTTGTGGAGGTTGACGCTGCCGGTTTCTTCACCTTGCAGGAGCTGGAAGCAATGGATGTTGCCAGTTTTACACAGTGGCTGGTTGATGTTGCTTTCCATGGACAATCACAAGGACTCAAGATAGATATGTCGCCTGTCGTGCCTTTGAACGGTTATGGATTATTTCGAGTATAAAATACAGCTATTAACCAGATGAAATGTTTATCCTGTTATTTATAGTAGAGACCTTCCTTGCAGAAGGTCTCTTTTTTGCGAATTAGAACACCCAGTATACCCAATACGATAATAGAATTAACGTGAATACAACGGTAATCGGAATGACGATTGAAGTTACCTTCAAATATTGGACCCAGCTAATTGGAACCCCACCTTTACGTACGATATGCATCCACATAAGCGTTGCCAGTGTGCCAATTGGCAATAGGAGCGAACCGATGTCACTGCCGATGACACTAGCGAGATAAGCAATTTTCAACGTCAGAGGATCAAGCCCCATATTCATTAGTGTAATCGTACCGACCATAAGTGCGGGATGGTTGTTGAATAAATTGGAGAGTACGCTTAAAAGTCCGCCCATGAGGACGCTGGCGTGAAGCAGGCTTCCTGAGATGAGAGGCTGCATAAGATGAATAAGCCAATCCGTTAAACCGATGTTGTTAAGGCCATAAATGATCACATACATGCTGAAAGCGAATATGAGTATATACCAAGGTGTTTTTTTGAGCATGTCCGCCGGTGAAATTTTTAAGTGGTACCAACGCCAGCCTAGCAGAAGAGCAGATCCGATAACAGCCATTGCAGCGACGGGGAAGTGGATGTAGGAAGCGACAAAGAGGCTGATACGAACACAGAATACAAAAATAAGAATATTGCGCATGAAGCGGTTGCGGTTCTCTTTAGGCAAGGTTTCCTTTAACGGATGGCTGCCGGGCATAAGATTCCACCTGGAAGCGGGAGGAAGTGTTTTTGGAAGTGTGCGATAGAAGACGGCAAACAGCAGGAGCGACAAGAGGACAAGTCCAAGCGAAGCGGGTACGAACATCATGGCGGTATGCATGTAGAGATCCATATGAACGATTTTTAACGCAATTAAATTGACGATATTGCTTACGCCGATAGGGGCACTAGATGCCGTTGCGATTAATGCGCCAGATAAGAGATAAGGTATTTTTTGATGTTTTTTTAGTCCCATATTTTGCAGCAAGAGCAGTAATATGGGCGTTGTAATTAAGATGCTTCCGTCGTTGTTTACAAAAAGCGTCATGAGAAAGCAAAATAAGTTTGTTAGCCAAAACAAACGAATGCCGGAGCCGCGTGCTTTTTTGGTGAGCAGCTCGGCTGCCCAGTAGAAAAAACCGAAGCTTTCTAAAACAATGGCCATAACGATAGTAGCAATAATGGTGACCGCAGCCCCGCTTATCGTTTCGGTTATTTGACCGAGATCGGAAAGCGAGACGCTTCCGCTAAGAAGAACGACTGCAGCTCCGATTGTTGCGGGTATCGCTTCATTGACCTGCGGTCGCCAGAAGATGAAGCTGATTGTTAGAAGGAACGCGGAAATGGTCATAATGATCATTAAGTCATGCATGCTTTAACCTCTTTTCAGTTTTGAACCCTTTTTTTGCTTTATTGTGCAGCACTCCTTTTCTAGATAGAACCTTAGGCTACTTGGAAAACTAGCATTCTAGCAAAGCTAGAGATCCTCCTTTCTCTTATTTATTTTGTATCTATGTAGTGTAAGTATACGTACATGATAGAGTGTTCGTACTGGTCAATATCCCTATCTCTATCAAAATCTGCTAGTATCAATTGAAGATATTTGCCCCATAATGATAGATAGCTTCTATGGATTAAAGCCCAAAAAAACCCTCCTAACGATGGTCGTTTGGAGGGTTTTTAGTCGCTCTTCCATACTTGCTTAAAATATTGAGTAGGAGAGAGGCCGACATATTTTTTGAATACTTTGCTGAAATGATAGGGATCGTTGATCCCGACTAGATAACCGATTTCTCCTATGCTGAGCGGCGTCGTTTCAATCAATTGTTTCGCTTGGTTTACTCGAACCGCGTTGATGTACCGAATGATCGATTGGCCGGTAACGAGCTTAAAGGCACGGTTTAAATAATCATAGTTGCCTTCAAATGCAAGCTCAATGTCTTTGCCGGTTATTTTGCTCTGATAGTTTTGATGGATATAATCGAGCAGCGCGTTAACCTTAACAACCGACTTCGAATGAATTCGGTCGTTGCGCTTCAGCTCATCCATAAAATATTCACGTGAGAGCTCAACGAGCCATTGCATAAATTGAAAAGCAGTTAGGCTTCTATTGTAATACCTGCGCATATAGAGCTTCTGCATTTCATTTAATGCATGCAGGATGAGATTAAATCTGGTTTTATCAGAAATCGTATGGTATTTGGGGAAGTAGCAGTGATTTGGATGGATTCCATTAACGGTAGGCTTATGCTCAATAAACGGAGACTGGTCATGCTCAACAATAAAGTAATTGGCTAAAGCCAGCATATCATCCCTATACACAGCTTTAATATCTGAATGCTCAAAGTGAATGTAATAGTAATCGCAAACATGCTTTGCAGTTCCTTCATGATTCAAATTGGGCTCAAGAATAAGCAAGTCACCTTTACGCAGAACATAATGATTTTTCTCCTCTTTAATATGGAGTTCTCCACTTCTGATGAAATAGAGCACATACTCATTTATATTTCGTTTGAAATGAATCCACGGGCTTCTGTAAGCAATAAACCCCATAATTTTTATGCGAGGCACTAAATCCATGTTCATGGACAGCAATAGTTATGACCTCCTTCACTCCGTAAAAGTCGCTTTTGTACAAAAAGAGTCTAGATCGGACATTCCCGTTCATTCTAACACAAACTATACTGGGTTTGTAATTGAAGCCACTATAAGGACGGGATGAAGCATATGAAGAAGCTGAAAATAGGCGTTATTGGGCTTGGCGGCATTGCTAACTTTCATATTGAAGGCATCTTGGCAAGTGAACATGCTGAAATATGGTCGATATGTGATTGTAATGAGGAAGCGCTTTTGGCCAAAGGCAATGAACTGGGTATTCCGCTTGAGCGGCAGTATGTAAATCATTTGGATATGTTAAAGCAATCAGAGCTGGACGCTGTGACCATAGGCACACCAAACAGCAATCATTTTCAGATCGCGTATGACGCCATTATTCATCGCAAGCCATTTGCGCTTGAGAAGCCAATTGCCCTTGATGCGAGGGAAGCAGCGATTCTTAGACAGGAATTAGCGAATCATCCCATCCCTCATATGGTGTGTTTCACGTATCGTTATAAATCCGCGGTTCGATATGCGAAGCAGCTGCTTGAGCAAGGCACGCTTGGCAAGATCAATCACGTATACAGCCAGTATTTGCAAAGCTGGGGTATTAATGAGGAAATTCCACTGCTCTGGCGATTCCGCAAGGATCTGTCAGGATCGGGTGCGCTCGGTGATTTAGGTTCTCATATTCTCGATCTTAAGCGCTTCCTTATCGGAGAAACCGTGAAGGTTATCGCAGATGCAGGAACGATTGTAAAAGAGCGGGACAACCTAAATGGAGAGGGCAAAGGCGAGGTGGATGTTGATGATTTTTGCCATGTGCTTGCCCGTTTCGAAGATGGCGGCTCCTCTACGATGAACATATCTCGTTTCGCTTTTGGCCGCGGCAATTACCAACGGATCGAGATTTACGGTACGCAAGGAGCGCTCATCTACAACCTTGAAGAAGAGGATAGCCTTGAAATCAAGCTTGGAGAGGATAAGCAATTCCGTAAAATCGATATTCCAAATTCGTTCGCAGCAAATCAAATGCAGTCCTTCTTTAATTTGCTGAACGGCAAGCAAGATGGTCTCGACGCAACAATTGAGGATGGTTATATCAATCAGCTGACTCTGGATTCTATTCTCCTATCCACTCAGGAAGAGCGCTGGATTACGATAACACAGGAGGCTTCTAACAATGGCTAATATAAAGGTAACTGTCTGGAATGAATATCGGCATGAGAAACAAAATGAACAGGTAGCAAGCATCTATCCCGAAGGGATTCATAACGCAATTGGCGGCTACTTGAAAACAGTGGATGGCTTTGAAGTAAAGACAGCGGTTCTCGATGAGCCTGAACATGGGCTAAGCGATGATGTGCTGTATCATACGGATGTGCTCATCTGGTGGGGACATCTCGCTCATGCTGAGGTGCGGGATGATATTGTCGAGAAGGTGCGCGCACGCGTCATGGAGGGCATGGGGTTAATCGTTCTTCATTCTGGCCATGGCTCCAAAATATTTGAGCGTTTGTTAGGCACTAAAACAGGAGATCTCAAATGGCGCGACGATGGCGAGAAAGAGCGGGTTTGGGTTATCGAGCACGGCCATCCGATTGCGGACGGCTTAAATGATTATATTGAAATTCCGAAGGAAGAAATGTACGGGGAGCGCTTTGACATACCCGCGCCAGATGAGCTCGTATTTATTTCCTGGTTCGAGGGGGGAGAGGTATTTCGAAGCGGCTGCTGCTACCGAAGAGGAAAAGGCAAGTTGTTTTATTTCCGGCCTGGACATGAAACATTCCCGATCTACCATCATCCAGATGTGCTGAGAGTCATTGCGAATGGCGTACGATGGAGGGCTCCTGTTCAAGGCGCAAGCATATCGCTAGGACGTGTTGCTCCGCTCGAGCCAATTGGAAATTAAATGGTGAAGGTGTCTTATCTTTCTGTTTAGACAGAAAGATAAGACACCTTTTTTATTTTTCCAAAAAAGAGGCATTTAAAACGGAGTGAAATACGACACCTTTTCCGCAATGAAAACGGTTTCTAACGAAGAATGATCTAAGCATAATGAAGGAGAAGCATAAATAAGAGGAGGGTCAATCCTATGAAATGGTACAAAACAATTTCGTACGGGGTACTAGCGGCGGTAATGGCTTTTACGATTACGGCGTGTGGAAACGGAAATAACGCACCTGCCAATAGCGGAGGAAATGCTCCGAAAAATGAAAGCGGTAACGCTCCGGCAGCGGGTGGCAAAAAAGTTACTATTGAATACTGGCATACCTATAGCGATCAAGAAGAGAAGGTGCTCACGGAAAATATTAAGCCGCTCTTTGAGAAAGAAAACCCAGGTATCGAGCTCAAGCTGACAAGAATGCCATACGAGGGCTTGAAAGAGCAGGTTATTGCCGGAGTAGCGGGCGATGCAGCACCTGACCTCATGCGAATGGATATTATTTGGGTTCCTGAATTTGCCAAGATGGGAGCGCTGCAAGATATAAGCAAGAACGAGGGTTTCGATGCATTAAAAGCAAATACGTTCGAAGCGCCTATGGAAACGAATGCATATAACGGCGGCTACTATGGCGTTCCAGTAAACACGAATACAAAAATTGCTATCTACAACAAATCGGTTTTGGATGAAATCGGCATAAAAGAAGCTCCTGCGACAATGGATGAGTTCGTTGCAGCAGCCAAGCTTGCGGTCGCAAAAGGCAAACCGGGCGGTATTGGCATCGGCGGAGCGAACGTATGGGCAGCATCGCCTTACTTCTGGAGCCTTGGCGGTTCATTGACGAACGAGGACTATACAAAGGTTGAAGGCTACTTGAACAGCCCGGAGAGCGTAAAAGCGCTCGAAACGATTGTACAGTGGAATAAAGACGGACTCGTAACGCCTACGATTCTTGGCGGCGAGCCAGGCGCATGGGACGGTATGAAAAACAATGATTATATGATGATTGATGACGGCCCTTGGTTTTACAGCATTCTGATGAACGAAGCAGAATCGAAATTCAAACCGCTGGAGCAAACGGTTCGCGGCTTGATTCCTACTGGTGCAGGCGGCAGCCGATCTGTTGTAGGCGGCGAGGATCTTGTTATCTTTGCAAACTCGAAGCATCCGCAAGAGGCGTGGACATTTGCAAAATGGATGCTTGGCGACGAGCCGCAAAAGATCATGAGCAAGCTTGGTCTTATCCCTACAAACAAAACGGCAGCAAACGATCCGGCATTTCTTGAGCAGCCATTCGTTACAGAATACGTGAAGCAGCTTGAAACTGCACTGCCGCGCACACCGATTCCACAATACGGCGAAATGGAAGGAATCGTTAATCTTGCTTTTGAGAAAGCGGTCCGTGGAGAGCTTAAACCAAAAGAAGCGCTCGATGAGGCAGCGAAAAACATTGAAGCTATTTTGAAGAAATAAGTGAAATGCTAGAGCCTTCATCTACTGCAAAGGTAGATGAAGGCTCTAGTGAGATGAAGGATAGGGAAGGAGCATCAATATGTCTATACCAGTGACGGGGCAGCCGAAGCAAGAGCAGCGAATTCCGGCAGGCGTAAAGTTGAAAAAGGGCATTCAGCAGTGGATAAAGGTTATGCCTTATATCTTTCTTGGTGTTTTAGGAACGGCCGTATTCGTTATTTATCCGATGATTAAAAACATAATTATAAGCTTCCAGGAATACAGCATTATGCCTAATGCAGAAAATCCATTCATTGGCTTTGCAAACTACGTATCCGCATTTACGGATCCGAACAATAAAGTGTTAATGGCAATCCGAAATACGTTTCTGAACGTCGCGGTAACGGTACCCATTAACTGGTTTCTTGCCATCGTGTTTGCGGTCTTAATTAATATCCACTTCGTTAGGCATAAGATTGTGTTCCGTACGATTTATTATTTGCCCATCATCACGTCTTGGATCGTGGTCGCCTTCTTGTTCCGCTTCTTGTTCGCTGGCGGTGAATATGGCTTGATCAACTATATCTTTTATAAGCAGCTTGGCATATTCCATGAACCGATTAATTTTTTATCAAATTATTGGACGGCTATGATTGTCATCTGGTTGTTTCATATTTGGAAAACGGTTGGTTGGGGCGTAGTCATTTATTTGGCGGCCTTGCAGGGCATTTCGAAGGAGTATTATGAAGCGGCGCAAATTGATGGCGCTAACGGAACGAAGCAGTTCTGGAGCATTACGGTTCCGATGTTAGGTCCTGTCACCGCATTCGTTCTTATTAACCTAATTAACGGAGCATTCAACTTCTTTCCACAAGTGTACTTTATTACGCGCGGTGGTCCGATGGATCAGACACAGACGCTGCCAAGCCTTATGTACATGCAAGCATTTAAGAACTTTAACTTTGGTTATGCATCTGCGGTAGCCGTCATGATGGGGATTGCAGTGTTTTTACTCACCTATTCTCAGATGAAAAAATTCGGCAATCAGCGTTTTTTGTAGGAGGGAGAAGAAATGAAAACTAAATGGCATATTCAGCTACTAGTTTACAGCATTATCGTGCTTGGAGCGTTGGCTTTTCTATTTCCCTTCGTATATATGATTATGACGAGCTTCATTAAAGGGGCATACTCGCTGCCGCGGCCTAAGGAAGTATTCTCCGTCATCCCAAACCTATATAACTACCAGCTAGTATGGAGCAAAAATAATTTTGCAAGGTATTTCCTGAACAGCTCGCTCGTTACCATCGTGTCTATGACAGGAAGTTTGTTTCTCGGCTGTTTAACCGCCTACGGGTTTGCGAGATTTACGTTTCCGGGCAAAGAGTTTCTATTCCGAATGTTTCTTCTGACCATGATGATTCCCGGAGTGATCAACATTATTCCACAGTTTCTAATTATCAAATCATTTGGTTTGGTTAACACCTACTGGGGGCTATGGTTAATTTATATCGGCGGCGGTGTTGTTGGCAGCACGTTCTTCTTGCGCGGATTCTTTCAAAGCATTCCGAAGGAGTACGAGGAGTCCGTGTTGATCGATGGCGGTGGCAGCTGGCGCATTTTCTGGAATATTTACCTGCCTCAGTCGATGCCGGCGATTGCGACGCTTGCAGTTCTTTCCTTTCAAGGCACATGGGAGGAGTATTTCACGGCTCTAGTCATTATTAAGGATGAGGCGCTTCGGACGCTGCCAATTGCACTGCTGATGTTCAACGATAAATATGCGACAAACTATTCATGGGTATTTGCTGCTTCCATTATAGCGCTCATTCCGACGATAATCCTTTATATTATTTTCCAAAAAAGATTCGTACAGGGTGGATTTAACGAAGGCGGAGTGAAGGGTTAAATCTAAAAACAGGAGCTATCAAATGAAACGTAAAAGAAATCGAAATAGAATAAGTTCATCAGTCATTGTTGTCATTACCTCTTTTATGATCCTTGCTTCCGGCTGCAGCGAGCAGAAGGAAATAAAGGCGGAGCTTGTGAATAGCCAAGGTATAATAAGTCGCTTGTCGACCGACAAATCGGCTTATCGTCCCGGCGACAACGTTCATTTTACGTTGGATTTGGCTAAAACGGAGTCAAAAGCGAAGGTGATTGTCCAGTATCGCCATCTAGGGGAGAAGATCGCTGAGCAAGAAGTCAAGGTGGACGGCAATTCATTGGAATGGGATTGGACGCCTCCAAAGGAGGATGGCCGAGGTTATATGGCTGAGGTTTTCTTTGCAACGAAGGAAGAAGTGAAGGATCATCAGAACATCGCAGTTGACGTGTCCACAGACTGGAGCAAGTTTCCTCGTTACGGTTATTTAGCGGACTTCCACAGCATGAATGGGGAAGAGATGGCAACAGTAATCGAACGTCTGAATCGGTTCCATATTAACGGCATTCAATTTTATGATTGGCAGTATAAACATCATCAGCCTCTGAAGCTGGAAGGCAATCAACCAGCGCCGGAATGGCCGGATATTGCAAACAGGCCTGTCTCCTTGGATACAATTAAAGGCTATATTGACCTTGCGCACAGCAAAAACATGAAGGCGATGAACTACAATTTATTGTTCGGGGCATATGAGGGGGCAGAGGAGGACGGTGTCAAAAAAGCGTGGGCGCTGTACAAAGATCCTTCGCAAGCGAATCAGGATAAGCATCCATTGCCAGACAGCTGGGCCAGTGACATTATGCTCTATGACCCAAACAACGTGGAGTGGCAAAACTATCTGATCGACAAAGAAATTGAAGTATTTAACCAATTGAAATTCGACGGCTGGCATGTTGATCAATTAGGCGATCGCGGAGCGCTTTGGAATGCCAAAGGAGAAAGTGTAAAGCTGGCGCCGGGCTATGTATCATTTCTGAAAGCAGCTAAGGAGAAGCTGGATGTCGACTATGTGATGAACGCTGTCGGACAGTATGGGCAAGCCTTTATGGCTCCTCAGGCTCCTCTCTCATTCCTATATACCGAAGTATGGGACGGGCATCCGAAGTATGGCAACCTGAAGGGGATTATCGATCAAAACAACCAGTTTAGCAAAAATAAGCTAAACACGGTGCTTGCCGCTTATATGAACTATGATTTGGCAAACGCGAGCGGGGAATTTAATACGCCAGGCGTTCTGCTTACAGATGCAGTCATCTTCGCATCCGGCGGATCCCATCTGGAGCTTGGGGAAAATATGCTGGCCAAAGAGTATTTCCCTAATCGAAATCTCTCCATTCCAGCTGAACTGGAAGAGCAGCTTATTCGCTATTACGATTTCCTTGTCGCTTATCAGAACATTTTGCGAGATGGAGTAGAGGAATCTGAACTAATCGTATCAAGTACAGGGGACACAAGTGTTTCCGCTGCTCCAGAGCAAGGAAAAATATGGTCCTTTGCGAAGCAGAAAAGCGGAAGCGACATCGTTCACTTCATTAACTTCACTGATGCTAAAACCATGGAGTGGAATGACAGCAAGGGCGAGCAAGCTGTGCCTATTGAGCGTAAAGAAATAGACATTTCCATTGAGACAGAGCGTGAAGTTGCAAGTATCCTATTCGCCTCACCAGACTATTATCAAGGATCACCTATTAAGCTGAGCTTCAAGCAGCAAGAAGGCAAGGTTACACTTAAGCTTCCAGTCCTGAAATACTGGGATCTACTAACCATTAATTACAAGTAAGGTTGCGATAGCATGCAGAACCAAGCGATACGAAAGATAGTTTTCGTGCGCTTGGTTTTGTACACTGCAATGAAAGCGTTTGCTGATATGAACGTAATGCATGAGAATGAATGGAGCGAAGCCAGCATGGCTGCGCTCCTCTTCTATAAAACCTTCTATTTTAATCGTGTTGATTTAGGTAAACTAGGAGTATCTTCTTTAACAAGGTGGGCAGCTTATGGCGCGCTTCGAGAAAATAACGAACCGATTTGCTTCAAAAATGATTTTAGCGTTTTTACTCATTATTTTGATTCCGACCACTTTATCGGGTTTCTCTTTCTATTTGGAATCTTCCGCGCTTGTAAAACGAAATGTTAGAGCATCTACCGTTCAGGTTACCAAGCAAACCGCAGATGCCTTGTCTTCTATTTTCAACGCGGGAAGCGATACATCCGATTTAATATACAGTGATTTGAAGGTGCAAAAATCAGCGATGCAATATACCTCGAGTCCGCTTAGCGAGCAGATCGAGATGACGCAATCATTAAATACGCTGCTTAATAACGTCGTGTATTCAAGCTCATTCGTAAGAATTGTTTATATCATTAAAAGTGGGGGCATCGGCTGGGGGAGCGGCACATTTTCTACACCCAAACTGCGAAAGGTTGACTTGAATCATCAAGAGTGGGTAGCGGAGTCGAAAAAGCAGGATGGCGGGTTCGTATGGCAGCCGATGCGAAAGGATCCTTTTAGCGGTGGTGGGGAAAATACTGATCTTGTTCTCCCGATCAGCCGTGCGTTAAAAGACTTTGAATCGCTTCAGCAAATCGGTCTGCTGGTCGTTAATTTAAATGGCAAGGCCATCATTAATACGATTAAGCAAGTGAAGCTGGGGGAAACCGGACGTTATATGGTCGTTAACGCACAAGGTGAAATTATGATCGATGCGGATCTTTCACGAATTGGTCAGATGGTGGAGGATGCTAAACTGCATGAGTTGATCGTACATAATGATGCAGTTGAATTCGAGTACGCTAATAAGGGCGTCCATTATTATGGCGTAAAGCAGCTGCTAAGCAATGGTTGGCTGCTGGTTGGCACAGTTCCTACGCTTGAAATAACGGGGGCGCTGGATAAGCTACATACACGTATTTTAATAACCTCAGCATGCTTCGCTTTGCTTGCGGTGCTCGTTGGTCTTCTCATCGCGAAGAAGGTTACGAATCCAATCAAGCAATTAACGCTAGAGATGAGGAGAGTTCAGCAGGGAGATCTATCTGTTCGAACAGCGTTAACGTCTACAGACGAGATTGGGCTCATGAGTAGGCATTTTAATAAAATGCTGGATGAAATTGAACAGCTGATGCTACGAGTGGAGCAGGAGCAAAACGAGAAGCTTGAGGCCGAGGTGCGTGCGGTCACTTACCGGATTCATCCGCATTTTCTCTACAATACGCTTAGTACGCTCAGATGGCTGATTCGAGCAGGAGAGATGGAGCGAGCCGAACAAGGGCTAGCGGCTCTAACTAGACTGCTTCAAGCGAATATGGGCAAGAACGGGCAAATGATTACACTTGCGGAAGAGCTGGAGATCATTCAGAAATATATCGTTATTTTAGAAATGCGGTATGAGCAAAAATATGCTTTGGCTATAGAGGTACAGCCTGGGGCGGATCAAGTGAAAATTCCAAGGATGCTGCTTCAGCCGCTCGTTGAGAATGCGATCTTCCACGGCTTCGTGCCGCTTAATCGCGGAGGAGATATTACGATTAAGGTGACAGAGCAGCAGGGAGAGCTGCGGATTGTGATCCATGATGATGGCTCAGGAATATCAGAAGAGAAGTTGAAACAATTGAATGCAAAGGAAGGTATGACGAAAGCAGGCATAGGAATGAAGCATGTTTATGATTCCTTAAGGCTTTATTATGGCGCAGGCTCGGGCATATCTGTTACGAGTGATATTGGACTCGGTACTCATATTCATATCGTCATCCGTTTATAAAGCTAAAGCTTCCGAGTTCAGATATTGCTGCCTACAACTTCGAGGAGGAAATGACGTGAACGATTATGTTTTGATTGTGGACGACGAGCCGATTATTCGAAACGGGCTTAAAAACTTCATAAATTGGGATGAGCAAGGGCTGACCTTAGTAGGAGATTGTGCAAATGGCCTTGAAGCATTTGAACGGCTTCGATCTCAGCCTATTGATATTTTGATAACGGATATTAAGATGCCAGTTATGGATGGCCTGGAGCTAACGCGAAAGGCGCTGGAGGTTAATCCGCTAACCAAGGTTATCCTAATTAGCAGCTACAATGAATTCGAATATGTGCGTGAGGGGATGAAGCAGGGTGCTGTCGATTACTTGCTTAAGCCGTCACTGGAAGCGGGGGAACTCATTGCTGTACTCGTGCGATGTAAAGAAATGCTGCAGCAAAACCGCAGACAAGTCGTGCAAAATCAACAGTTCGATGAGCAATTGGTTTTCCTTGCGAGAAGACGTTCTGAGCAGGAAATCATACGCTTGCTCGCAACCAACGAGTCTGAATCTAAATTAGTTGATCTTTTTGATCAGCCAAATGATCGCTACGTTTGTGCTTTTGTTGTATCGGATGGTCTAAACGAGTGGCGGGAACGATACGGGGATTTGCATATTAGCATCATGTATGAGGATATGCAGGCTTTATTTTATGAGCAATTCCAGTATGGCAGTGCGCCGATTTTGACGGGAGAAGGTCTCTTTATGATCTTACCTCTTGTGGAGAATGCAGAAGGTGAGCTTGAGCGCTTCAAGAACCGGGTTGCTGCTGAACTATCGACCTCAATTTCTATTGGTTACAGTGTGGAGCAGGAAACAGAGCGGGTGGAAACAGGACTCAGAAAAAGCCGAGCTGCAGGGGAACGAAGATTTTTTGAAGGTACGGGCAAACTCTTTGCCTATGAACAAATACCGGATGAGAGCGAAGCGGGGTCTAATTATGAGGGAATGAACATGCAGGTTATGGTTGAGCAATTTCGCACCGAGGACCATACAAAAACAGTCATCGATCGCTTCGTTTCAAGCTGGACGAAGGGTGCTCAAACACCGGAGCACGTAAGAAAAGAAGCATATGAACTGCTCTCTGCCTATGCTTTTGTGAACGGAGGCTCAAAAACGCTATCAGATTTCCGAGAACATATTTGGCGCTGTGAGACGGTTGTTCAGCTCGAATCGACTATCCGTCAATTGTTTGAGGAAATGGAACATCCCAATCAGCTGAGGTTGGTTGATAAAGGCCATAGCGGACAGTTAATCACTAAAGCCATCGCCTACATTAAGCTCCATTACCGAGAAGACTTAACACTGCAACAAGTAGCGGATAACATACATGTAAGCAAAAGCTATTTTTCGAATTTGTTCAAAAAACAGGCAGGTCAAAATTTCATCGATTATTTAATCGATTTGAGGCTGCACGAAGCAAAACGGATGCTGGTTAAAAACGAGTACAAGATTTATGAGATAGCTGAAAAATCCGGTTTTAACGATGTGAAATATTTTAGCAAGCTGTTTAAAAAGATGACTCAGATGACACCTGTAGAGTATCGAGATAAGCATCAACAATAGTTGATGGAGGAGATTGCCATGCTTATAAATAGGCTGATAATAATAGTGTGTTTACTTGCAATCAGCTCAGGCTGCAGCCAGCAGTCTATTCTTACAAATGACAGCAAGGTCGAGAAGTTAACAAATACTGAGAATACGGAAATCGAGTTCTGGCATACGTACAGTGATCAAGAGACTCGAATTTTGGAGGATATACTTATTCCTGCGTTTGAGGAGGCGTACCCCGCTATTCACGTCGTTCCTGTTCGGCAAAGCAACAATATGGAAATGAAATATACGCTCATCTCCAAGGCATCTTCCAATAGAGCGCCTGATGTAGTGCGTATGGATATTGTATGGGTGCCTGAGTTTTCCCAAAGCGGATTGCTGCTACCCCTGAGCGAATACGATGATTTTGGAAAAATAACGCAATTGCTGCAGAGCAATACAGGCTCAGCAGGTTATTATAAGGGTTCCTATTATTCTCTTCCCGTTAATATGAACACGAAAATTGCTATATTCAATCGTACATTGTTGGAACAGGCGGGCTTGTCAAAGCCGCCTGCAACTTTTCAGGAAGTGATTGATCTTGCTAAAAAACATCGATTCATGATTGGTATAGGGGGGCTTGAGTCGTGGAAGAGCTTGCCTTATATTTATGCGCTGGGCGGACGTATGACAGATGATTCATATTCGAAGGCATCCGGCTATTTGAATGGAGAAGCGACAATCAAGGCGGTTGAGCAGCTTTTATTGCTATATAAGGAGCAGTTGATTGATCGTACGGTTATTAACGGCGGCGGAGATAATTGGGAGGGGGTAAAGTCAGGGAAAATATTGGTCACAGATGATGGACCTTGGTTTTACAGCGTTTTTCAAGGCGAAGAGCTGGAGAGGGCGATTAACGCAACAATAGCAGTTCCGTTTCCGCCGGTTTTTGGTCCTGCCTCCATATTGGGAGGAGAAGATTTAGTTATTATGAAGGGCTCGAAAAATCCATTGCAGGCCTGGACATTTATGAAATGGATGGTCAATACGCAATCGCAAATTGCAATGTCGCAAACAGGCATAATTCCGACAAACTTGGAGGCCAAAGAGATAAAGGCGCAGGGTGAATCCTTTATTCATCCGTACACGGAGGCGCTTGATCATACATTTCTTCGTCCGCCAGTGAAAAGGTATAGTCGAATTGACGCTATTTATATAAAATATATGACCAAAATTTTTCAAGAGGAACTTTCGGTTAAACAGGGATTAACGGAAGCAGCCGCTGAGATTGATCGTTTGTTAAAGCAGTAAAATAGATTGATCCTCTAGACGAGACATGTTGTATGCAAAAAAAGCAGGAATCTATTTGTGATTCCTACTTTTTTTATTTCGAAGCGGCAGTCTGCTCCTTAACGGAGCTGAGCCATGCATCTTTAATATGAATTGAATTCACATCACTCAATCATCAGAATTTCACGAATATCCTTTTCCGATAGAGAGGATAGAGCCTCCTGACCAGGCTGGATAACCTCGTCAATCAGGTTCATTTTCTTTTGCTGAAGCTCATACATTTTGTCCTCGACCGTGCCTTGCGTTACGAGGCGGATGACCTGTACGACGTTTTTCTGTCCAATACGATGTGCACGATCGGCTGCTTGCTGCTCGACGGCGGGGTTCCACCAAAGGTCGTAGAGAATAACAGTGTCGGCACCCGTTAGGTTTAGTCCAGTGCCCCCTGCTTTTAACGAGAGCAGGAAGAGGTCGCGCTCACCGTCGTTGAATCGATTACAAAGCTCGACGCGCTCGGAGGCTTTTGTTTGCCCGTCCAAATAAAAATGAGTAATGCCTCGGTAACCCAGCTCCCGTGCGATTAGGCCGAGCATCTCTGTAAATTGTGAGAAGATGAGCAGCCGCTTGCCAGCACTCTGGCATTCCTCGATAATTTCGAGGAGCTGCTCAAATTTGGCGGAGCTTCCTCGGTAATCTTCTACGAATAAGGCAGGATGGCAGCAGAGCTGGCGAAGCCTTGTTATTCCAGCCAAAATTCGAATTCGATTTTGCTGGAAACTTTCATCGTTCAAATGCTTCACTGTTTCCTGCTGCAGCTTAGCAAGGAAGCCAACATACAGCTGTTTCTGTTCAGGCAGCAGCTCCGATGCTTGTATTGACTCGATTTTGTCAGGCAGCTCCTTCAGTACATCACTTTTCAGCCTGCGCAGCAAGAACGGACGAACCCGCTTGGCGACAGCTTCTCGCGATAGCTCGTTGAAAGCTTGCTTGCTAGGAAATAGCGCAGGGAAAACGGCTCCGAAAATAGACCATAGCTCCTCTAGCGTATTTTCCACGGGCGTGCCGGTCAATGCGAAGCGATACCCGGCATCAATAGCCTTAACGGCTTGCGCGGTTTGAGTCGTATGGTTTTTGAAATATTGCGCCTCGTCCAAAATCAACGTGTGGAAGCTTTGCTTCATATAATCTTTAATATCTTTGCGCAGCAAGGGATATGAAGTTATGATCACATCCGCCGAAGAATCACCTGTCAGCACGCCGCTGCGCTCTGACTTGGTGCCATCGGCAATAACGGCGCGAACCTCTGGGGCGAATTTTATCAGCTCATTCAGCCAGTTGTAGGCGAGTGAAGCGGGAGCGACGATTAATGCTGGCTGCTCTCGCTTCCGAATCTCAGGAAGTACGGAAACGACAAATGCGATGGCCTGGACTGTTTTTCCGAGCCCCATATCATCGGCAAGAATGCCGCCGAAATGGTAATGGGCAAGTGTCTTCATCCATTGATAGCCATACTGTTGATAATCCCGCAGCACGTTCGCGAGATTGTCCGGTACAGGGAAATCCAAATTGTCGGGGTTACGCATGTTTTCCAGCAGCCGGCGGAACGATTTGCCAAGTCTTACCGCATTTCCGTTCTCATGTGAACCAATGAGATGCAGGCCGCGGGCTGTAGGTATCCGAAATTCGGTTCCTTGAATATCGCTCTGGCGCAGGCCGACCTCATTTAAGAAATGGATGATCTCTTGAAACTCGGCGCCATCAAGCGGCAATAACGAGCCGTTTGGCAAGCGGTGGTATTTGCGCTGCACTTCAAGCGACTTCAGCAGGTTCCGAATTTCCGATTCAGGAATGCCGTCCATATCGAACTTGAATTCCAGCCAGTCTGTACGCTCATCTACATTAATCGTTACTTTTGGCGCTGCATGCTTGGTCACAATTCGTACTTTAACAGCAGAGGTAGCGTACACGGTCAGCAGCTTCTCAAGCCGCGGGATGATATGGTGCAGAAATTCGAATTCCGAATCCTCGTCCTCCATGAAATAGCCGCCCTCTGTTTTGGCGAAGGGAACCAGCTCCATCAGCTCGAGAATGAGCCGCTCTTGTTCTCCGTCCCGCATGAGAATGCGATCAGTACCGCGTGATTTCTCGCTTCCTTCTAAAGGATTAATAATAATGTCGCCATATTGGAACTCAAGCCCTGCGACCAGCCGATCTCTTACCCGGTCCAAGTAAAGCTTCGCTTTAAGCTGCGTTTGCAGCACGCGGTCAGATATTGATTCCGCAATGCCGACACTGCCCAGCTTCATTAGTCCCGGGATGACCCTTTCCATAAACGGCTCCATTTGCGCAGGGGCAATATGAATCTTTGGCTTGCGCGAAGTGTCGAGCAGCAGCTTCATCTCCATAAGCCGTGTGCAAGATTCCGGTTTCAGCTCAATCAGCTTGCCGTTTGTAATGACCAGCTCATAATCTTCCATAATGATGATCTGATCAAGTCCCTGAATATCCAATTGATAGCCGTCGCTTGTCGCTTGATCAAACGCAAAATGGAGCGGGAGCGCTTCGTCACTCCGTTCAATGCCATGAAACGTTTGATTGTTATAGAGCAGCTGTACGGTCGGTGCAGCAGTTAGCAAAGGAAGCGTCTTATCCCATGAGGAGGGAGGCACAAGCAGCATACGGTCTCCGCTTGCCGGAGCCTCTCTTAGAATTGAGCGGGACAGCGATTCCCTGAATATCTTTTCATTTCGGTAGATTTGAATAAGCCTCGCAAGCACCGCATCATTCTCCTGCTGAAAGCTGTGAACGGCTGGATCATAGGTGAAATGTTTCGAGAAAACGTAAGGCTCCCGCCGATCGACCTTTTCCAGAAATTCTCGTATTTGCTGTACGATATATAACCGTTTTGGGYCAACCTTAAGCTCAATGCCGAACATATGCTTTCGGAAGCCGTAGGGGAAAAGCTTAACAGAAATCTCTACTTCAAGAGTGGTGCGCATGTCCAAAAGCGACCGGCTTCCGCTTGTGCGGATCGGACGGTGGCTGAACAAGCCTAACATGCCGTTAGCCAGCCGAGTATCGGCTGCTTCTAACCCCGCTTGCGCGGCATATCGATTACGGAGATGGGTTGTATCTGCTTCGTCATCATCGTAGTAAGGCCTATCCTCTGGATGAAGGAGTGAGGGGTAGATACGGGCAGGCTTATCAAACTCATTTTGAAAATGATGAATTTGCAGCAGCGCCGCAGCTACATGCTGGCAAAACTTATCGTAGGTGCTGAAAGCGAGACAGGAGCACTCCGCTTCGACGTCTCCATCCAGGTCAATATCGATCGTAACCTCATAGCGATGGTTGCCCATTACGATAGCTTTAAAGCTGCTTGCCTCAGGACCTTGGTCCGCAAGCGTAACTTTTCCATCTTTATAGTAGGCTTCGCCGCGTTCGTAAAAGGTATCGCCGCATAGCAGCTTAATAACTCGCTCGGACAACTGTACGCTCATGGTATGGTTCCTTTCCGCTAGCGGAACGCTTGTTCCGATGTGTAAGTTAATTCTTATCATAGCAGAATATGTACAGCAGGTCACAATTCAAAATGTGGGCATTGTGCTTCTGAAATAAAAGCCTAGCATGAAACAAGGTTAATGCTAGCTCTACTTTTGATGTGGTCTAGGCAGCTCTTACTGAAATTGAATGCAATCAACGGTATAATGTAGGAAGAGAAGCTAAGCTTGATTATGGGAAAAGGAGCTGGACAACCATGCATTACCGACGACTTGGAAATAGCGGCCTCAAAGTATCCGCGCTCGGTTTAGGTACCAACGCTTTTGGCAAACGCGCAGATTATGAGGCTTCAAAACAAATCATTCATAGCGCGATAGACAATGGAATCAACTTTATCGATACAGCTAACATCTATGCAGCCACCGAATCCGAAAAAATCATTGGGCAGGTGCTTGAGGGACAGCGTCAACATGTTGTTTTAGCTACAAAAGCAGGGCTAGTTCGGGGAGCAGGCGTAAATGAGCGCGGCTCGTCCAGATTTCATTTGCAGACGGAACTGGAACAGAGCTTAAAACGTCTAAAAACCGACTATATCGATCTATATCAAATTCATACGTTTGATCCTGAAACACCGCTYGAGGAAACACTTCGAGCACTAGAGGATATGGTACGCTCTGGCAAGGTGCGCTACATCGGAGCTTCCAATTACTTTGCGTGGGAGCTGATGAAGGCGCTCGGAATCAGTGATCGGCTTGGGATTAACCGCTTCGTATCGACACAAGTAAGCTACTCCTTAGCGGATCGAACGCCGGAAAACGAGCTGGTTCCGATGTGTCTAGACCAAGGCGTGGGCATCATTCCGTATTTTCCGCTGGCTGGCGGCATTTTGTCAGGAAAATACAGCGCAGCACAGCAAGCGCCAGAGGGCTCTCGCGCTCAGACCGACCCGAGTTTCCAGCGATTTATCGATACTAAAACCATTGCATTAGGTGAAAATGTAGCGAAGCTTGCGGAACAATTGGACTGTACGCCAAGCGTATTATCACTCGCGTGGCTCATGCATCAGCCTGTCGTATCTACAGTCATTGTGGGAGCGACAAAGGTGGAGCAGCTCAAAGAAAACTTGAAGAGTGTATCCTTGCAGCTGACCGCAGATACAGAAGAGGAATTGCAGAAGTTTAGCCGCCCATTCCGTACGGGTGAACCTTTTGCGTGGTATCGCTTGCCGTAGAGATAGACACAACGGGTACCCACACGCAAAACACTTTGAAGAAGGTGCATGGCTTGTGGGTGCTAAGCCTTGTTATTGTTGCATTCGTGGGCAAATTGTAGATGCAGCCTTGTTTCATCTCTATCCGATTTGTTTTATAAGTTATTATCAAATAGGAGGAGAGTGAGAGGCATGACGGAGAAGCAAACCTATTATGTATCGATTTCTGGAAAGCGGGTCGAGCCTGAACCTTCCATCAATGATCAGTTAACGGTAACCGCAACGCAGGCGGAGATCAGTGAGCTTCAGCAGCAGCTCGACCAAATTCAGCGGGATGATGAGAAAACACAATTTCGCGCACCAATCCCTTATAAATCAGCTGATAATGACAAAGCAACCGACAAGTTTAATGAGGATATCATCAAGGTTTACGAAACCGTATATGTGTTAGGCACGGCAGAAACTAGAGATCATATTCGCCATATGAATATTTTAAACAAGCTGCAAGACTCTGATTACGACTATCCCGGATATGAGCGATAAAACGGTAAGYCAGTAAACAGATAAGAGGCTGTCACTAAAGGCAAATTGCCTTAAAGAGACAGCCTCTTTGCTTTTGAATTGGATAAATGATGAAGAACATATTCAGATCAATATTGATGCCGCTCTAAGTCGTCTACGTAGTCCTTGGCCTCTTTGAGGCTGACGCCACTTTTTTTTCTAAACTCTTTAATTGCTTGAACTCTTTTTCCTGAAGCAACTAGCATGCGTAATCTATCATCGATATTTATAGGGGCGTTGTTGCGAGTCATACCGGGTGAGGAAGGAGGGGAATTCAGGTTTGGCTTGGGTGATCTCGAAAAATCCGAATGGTTGTTAGCCCGTTGAAGCTCTAATTTTATTTCGTCAACCTGTCTCTGCAAGCTAAATACTTTTAATCCAAGCAGGACGGATAGAACTAATGCACTCACAGCAACAATTTCGATCGTTTCCATTACGAATCTCCCCTTCCTGTTTTGAAAACCTATTATATCATAATTACAATTATTGTAAGGGCGATTTCTAGTTTCTGAGCAAGAATGTTTTGATAATGAGAATGATTATTAATATAATAAGAGAGGTGGAAATTGTAAATAGACATGGAAGGTGAACATGATGACATTACAGGAACATATACCATTATGGAATCATGCTACTATAAGGGTGCTTGATGTTCGTCGGTCTATTTTGCGATCGGGTGAGAGTGTGCAAGGCTTCCGATTGCCAGCTAGTGCCTTCTTATTCGCTGCTGCTGGTGATGCAAAAATTCTCATCGACGGAATGGAGCATATGGTGAATCGTTTTTATGTGTGCCATGCCGGAAAAGGCGCTACGATTGATATTGTGCAAGTGAATGAAAAACTCGATTATTATTTTATTTTTTACAAAGCAGTCCTCGTTTTACCAGCTCGTAAAGAACTGTTAAAAGTATATAGAGACAATAATCCTTTTCAAATGCAATATGGTTTTGCCCCTGCCTTTCCGCTAGGTCTTTTGACGAGAATCGAGCAAATGTATTCGCACTGGATGCTTGATATTCAATTGGAAAGATTTCATGTGAGAGCGTTGTTTCACCAATTGGTATACGATCTTATGAAGCAGCTCCATGCCGCTGAGGGTGCAGCCAAAGCTCAGCCGGATTACGTCAGCCAAACGATTCGCTTCATGGAGGAACGTTACGCTGAGACAATCAGTCTTCAAGAATTGGCGAGTACTCTTCATTGCAATGAGAGAAAGCTGCAGCGATTATTTAAAGCGCAGCTTCGGATTGGGCCACTAGAGTATCTCATTCAGGTTCGAATGGATCATGCGCAAACGATGTTATTGAATACGAATATGCCGCTTAAAGCCATTGCAGAATCAGTAGGTTATGGTGATAGTTATTATTTTAGCCGAGCCTTTAAGAAGCATATTGGCGTTTCTCCTCTTAACTTCAGAAAGCACCGTCGGATAAGTTCATCCTCTATGTCGCAAAATTCCATTGTCGCGGATACTTCTCTCTCGTATGATGGTGATTGTGATAATCATTATCAACAATTAGACGGAGGAGTTATACGGATGAATAGGAGTAAGAGGTCGATTTTAGCGGTTAGCTTGATGCTCAGTTTAATGTTATTGTTGAGTGCATGTTCGACGGGAAATAGCACGGGAAACAATACGGGAGGGGCTAGTCCAGCTGGAGCTGAATCTAGTGCAGCTTCTACAAACACAAACGTATCGCAAACAGCGCAACAGGCGTATCCTGTTGTTATTAAACATATGAAGGGCGAAACAACGCTGGAGCAGCGCCCACTTAAAATTGCGGTGCTTGATACAAAATTTGTGGATCAATTGGTAACTTTAGAAGAGCAGCCAGCGGGCAGCGTAAAAGCTGCAGCAGATAAAACAGACTTCCCGGCTTATTTAATGGATAAGCTGAAGGATGTTAAATTGCTCGGTACAAGGGATGAGCCCAACCTTGAGGCTATTATGGCCATGGAACCCGATTTAATTATTTGTACAGAATTCCAAGAAGAAGTGTATGAGAGCTTGTCCAAAATTGCTCCAACGATCATGCTCGAATTTAATGAGGATTGGCGCGTCACATTAGATACTTTTGGAAAAATTGTAGGGAAGTCTGAAGAAGCGAAGGCTGTCTTGGAGGCCTACAACGTGAAAACAGAGAAGCTGAAGGTAGAGCTAAAAGCTAAGCTAGGAGATCAAACTGTTGCATTAGCGCGCCCACGTGATGAGGGGATACGGATACATACACCAATCCACCGTACAGGAGCTATTTTATACAATGATTTAGGCTTGAATGCCCCAGAATCGGTTTTGAAGGAAAAGGATACCGCTTATGAAATTGCATTAGAGGCTTTCCCGGAAGTTGGCGCTAATCATTATTTCCTCGTAAAAGATGATATGTTCAAGGCGGCAGTGGACGAAATCCAGAAGACGGAAACGTGGAAAAATGTTGAAGCTGTGAAAAACAATCAAGTCTATGATGTGGATTCAAACATATGGATTGCCTATTATGGCCCGATTGCCATTAATATGATTGTTGACCGGGTAGCAGAAATTTTCCTTGGTAAGGCATAACATGTCAGCAAAGCTTTCAAAGTCGGAGTGGGGTAATTTAAAAAGCAGATATAACTTCTCTTATGAAAATAATACTGACTCCGCTGATCGCTCCATTTATTCAAGAAATTTATTGAATAAGGAGCTATGCGAAACCTATCTGGATCGGCTAGGGAGCGAAATAGCTTCGCCATCAAGAAGAGTAACTGCGTCGATGCTCGCGAAGCGATATGCTTATCTAGTCGTTGCTCCTGTTCTGTATGCGATGACGGTATACAACAAGAATCTGACCATGACGTTGGACAATTGCCGCTTGGTTTCACCTAGCGACAGCGAGTTCAATGTGACGAAATCCAAGTTTCCTAATTTAAGCTTTGAAGAACCAAGCGTTACGGAACCGGTAGCTGGGGAGCGGAAAGAGTGGCGGGATCAGGTAATAAGAGAACTTTTTGCAGAGCATATTTCTCCATTATTTCGTGCTTTATCTATGGTTGGCGGAATACCTATAGTGATCTTATGGGAGAATGCGATGGTTCGAATTGCTCCGCTTTATGAGGACGGGCTAGAGGAAGAAACGAATCCGGCAATCTTACAACGACTTCGTGAGGATTTCACGTTTATAACGCAGACTGCACCAGCAAGCTTATTTGGAGAACGCCGCAATCCGTTTAAGAAGTTTTTGAGCAAAACGAATATAGGCACGATGAGCGAGCTGCCTGATATTCGCAAAACCTGCTGCTTCTATTATGAAATGTCTTCGGCGGAATATTGCAGAGCTTGTCCGAAACCTTTCGAATGCCATAAATAGCTGGACATTGAGCAATCGTCTTGTCACCTTTTGGGGGTAAGGCGATTGCTCATTTTATTTATTGGTTCTTAATATAAAAGGGATTTTGAAATATATTTTAATTCCACATATGCCATTTGACAGCCGGTGTCATAGAGCTGAAGCTCGGGATTTCTTTAGCAGCTTACAAACATTATTCATCCGAATTTATGTTAAATAGGAAAGAATGGTTTCTCCTGTTACAGCTATGAACATTTGAGCGAAGTAATGGCAGTTAAAGGGATCACTTTGGCGGCGTCCGCTAGGGAGTTGGATGCCTCTTTTATAAACTTTTTCGAATGCTGGACATGTCCTCATGGGGATGCTTCCACCACAAATAGTGAATAGCAGGAGCTTTTCCTTCTATTTTATATTTAGCTGGAAAAGCTCCAGTTAATTTTAAGCTGCGCGCTCATTTGAGTTAATTAGCAGGAAAAGCTCCATGTAATTTTGCTGCAAAGCGACTTTTTAGGAATTATGTGTTGAATTAGCAGGAGTAAATCCTGTTAATTGCTAAWTKGGGCTGCTTCCACCACAAATAGTGAATAGCAGGAGCTTTTCCTKCTATTTTWWATTTAGCTGGAAAAGCTCCAGTTAATTTTTAAGCTACGCATTCATTTGAGTTAATTAGCAGGAAATGCTCCATGTAATTTTGCTGCAAAGCGACTTTTTAGCGATTATACGTTGAATTAGCAGGAGTAAATCCTGTTAATTGCTAATTTGAGCAGTTTCCATCACAAATAGAAGGAGCTTTTCCTGCTATTTTATATTTAGCTGGAAAAGCTCCTGTTAAATTTTAGCTGTGTGCTCAGCTCACGCAATAAGCGAGAAGTGCCATGCTGAGCATTCTGCAGACTCCATAAGTTGATGGATTTTCAGTTTATCCCGTGCGTTGTTCGATTAGAACTGCTAATTAGACACGTATTATGTAAGTTTGACCTGCTGCTCGCTCCATGCCCAAAGATTAGCCGCAAGCTCGGGATTGCTCGCTTTGCTTGCCGTTTGAACGCTTTTGCTGTCGATAAAATATTGGCCGGTCAGATTTGCCGCTTCATCGCTGGATGCTAAATAAATTGCCGTCTTTGCCCCTTCAAGCGGCGTTCTGAAAAAAGGCTTGAGCAGCTTATGCACCGTCTTACCGAAGCCGCTCTTGCGATCTACGCCAATATTGGTCGCTACCGCCCCGGGATGAAGACTGTTAACCGTCACCCTCGTACCTGCGAGACGCTTTGCCAGCTCATTCGTGAATAAAATATTCGCGAGCTTCGATTGCGCATAACCTTTTGCGACATTGTAGCCCCTCGTTAGGTTCGGATCGTCAAAATGTATTCTTCCGGCCTTATGGGCACCTGAAGATACATTGATAATTCTCCCTTGCGGAGCACGTTGAAGAAGGTCAAGCAGCTCGTTAGTCAGCAAAAAATGTCCCAAATGGTTGATCCCTATTTGCGATTCAAATCCATCCGAGGTTATGCTTCGTTTCAAGGCGACAACCCCTGCATTGTTGATCAACACATCAAGCTGGCTATATTTCTGCTTAAATGCAGCAGTGAAGGTGCGAATGCTGGCAAACGAGCCCAAATCGCAGGTCATGAGGACAATATCGCTGCTGCCGCTTTGGCTGCGCGCTTGTTCAAGTGCAAGCTCGCCGCGCTCCTTGCTGCGGCATATCATCACGACATGCGCCCCTTGCTTCGCAAGCTCGACCGTTGTCGCAAGCCCCATGCCGGAATTGGCGCCAGTTACTGCTACGACCTTTCCTGTCATATCGCTCATCCAAGCCACCTCCGTATATTCGTTATTTACAGCTTATCATGTGCAGCAAAGGTATGCCGTACAAATTCAATAAACGATCTGACATGTGGAGACAGCTGATCCTCGTTGCGGTACGCCAAACAAATATGCCGCTGGTTTACATACTGAGGCAGATCGCGCATAACGAGCTCGCCGGCTTCGATTTCTCGGATGACGCTTCGGCGCGGCAGGATGCCAACACCCATATTGCATTTTAGAGCTTCCTTGATCGTTTCGATCGCACCCAGCTCCATAACACTTTCCCACTGCAAGCCAGCCCCGGCTGCCCACTCATCGGACAAGGTACGCGAGGTTGAGCCAACCTCATGCAGCAGAAATGTTTCATGTCTAAGCTCTTCGACCTCTACATGCGCCTGGTTAGCTAACGGATGCTCCGGCGCAAGCAGGAGCTTCAGCTCATCAGCGACTAACGGCTGTATAATAAGGCCTTCTTCCAGCGATTCGCCAAGAGAGACGATGCCTATATCGATCTCATAGCTGCGCAGCATCGCAAGCACAGAAGCTGCTTGCTTCACGGTCAGCATGAGGCTTACTTTTGGATACAGCTTGCGGTAGGCGGCAAAGTGCGGCGGCATCACATAGGTTGCTGGCGTGTAGCTCGCCCCCAGCCTCAAACGGCCTTCCCCTTGTTCACGGCGCTCCAGCATGGCAAGCCTAGCTTCTTCCATAAGGAAAACGATTCGCCTCGCATAGGGAAGCAGATCCACAGCAGCTTCACTTGGCTGAAGGCTCCGCGAGTGCTTGCGGAACAGCTCCACGCCAAGCTCCTCCTCAAGCTTTTTGAGATGAAAGCTGATTGTCGGCTGCTTAAGTCCCAGCTTATCTGCAGCTTCCGCGAGCGTTCGACCGCTGCATACCTCCATAAACACATGCAGCTGCTGTACATTCATCGCTTGCTCACTCCCTCGCTTTTTGCCTATTAATATAGATTAAATCTATATGTATATCAATATCTATCGATTATATTTCATAATATCTCGACATTACGTTAACAATCATCTGACAAACCGTTGCTAAAGTTAGGAGGTAAGCAAAACAGATAGTGGAGGGAAATCAAAACGATGAAAACGAATAGGAAACGCTGGCTTGGAACCGTTTTGCTAGCTGGATTGATGGCACTAACTGCTGCATGCGGCAACGGAAATGCCGGAAATACGAATAAAGGGGCAGCAAATGCCGGAAATACACAAACGACGGCTCCTACCGAAGAAGCGCAAGCGACAGAAACAGCTGCCACGGAGGATAAAGGAACGCTTACTGTATACTTGAACGATTTTGACAGCATTATCGCTCCATTATTTGAGGAAGCTACCGGCTACAAGCTGGAGGTCGTTGCGGGCAACGGAGCAGAAATTATGTCCCGTGTTGAAGCGGAAAAAGGTAATCCGCACTGGGATGTCATTTGGCTGGATGCGATGCCTTCCATTTATGGTCTAGGGGCAAGCGGTCAACTGCTTGAAGGCTGGTCGCCGAATAACGTCGCTAATCTAACTGACTTTGCCAAAGCTTTTGTGCCTGAGAAGCAATGGTATGTTCCTACAGGCGCACATGCTGCGGGAGTTATCGTATATAACAAGGACAAAGTGAAGGCGGAGGATGCGCCAAAATCATGGGAAGACTTCTCGAATGCGAAGTACAAAAACTTGATCGGCATGGCTGACCCAGCGATCGCAGCTCCTGCTTATCCTTTTGTTTCTTGGTTTTTTAAAGAAAAAACAATCGATGGCGGACAAACGTTCTTTAGCTCGCTGATGGACAATGGGCTTCGTGTATATCCCAAAAATCCAAACGTTGTCAAAGCGCTCGCCGCTGGTGAAATCTCGATCGCAGCACTGCAAGAGAGCAATGCCTATGCGATGAAAAACGACAACGAGCCTATCGAAATTATTTGGCCGGCAGAAGGCGCTCCCGCATCAGTCCGGGTAGCTGCGATTCAGAAGGATACCAAAAACCCGAATGCGGCTAAAGCGTTTATCGAATTTTTGCTCGATCCAAAAACGCAGCAAGCTTTAATTGATCAAGGCGACGAGAGTTATTTCCAGCCTTCCGTTAACGGCGTAAATGCCAAGCAAGATCGCGCAGCCGATGCGAAGCTCGTTGCAGCCGACGCTTCCTGGGCATCTGAAAATGAAGCGGCAATCAAGCAATGGTTCGCCGACCAGTCCGTTAAGTAAACGATGCAAACTTTTATGAAGGATCGGTTAGGATGGTTTGTCAGTATCATCCTATTCATCCTCGTCTTATATCCCTTGGCGGCAGTCATTATTCAAGTACTGCTGCCTGGGGTTTTCTTCGGCAATTGGCAACTCGGGGATCTTGCGCTGCTGCTCGAAATATTCAAGCGTCCCTTATGGCAAAAATCACTTGAAAATTCCGTTGTGCTTGGACTTGGAACGACGGTGCTCGCTACGATTCTCGGCGGTGTGCTGGCAACGATACGCGCCAACTGGTCATTTCCAACAGCTAAGCTGCTGGATGCCTCCGTTTGGCTGCTCATTATTACGCCTTCGTTTATTTTAGCGCAGGGCTGGGTGCTGTTTGCTGCCGGAGGCGGCATCGCTGTTAACCTGCTCGGCTGGCACTGGGTTACGAGCGCTGTTTTTCAGCCTGCTGGACTTATTTTTATTATGACTTTAAGCAAATTCCCATTCGCTTATTTGAGTGTTCATGCGGCGATGGAGTGGAAGGTTGATCAGCTGTCTCACGCAGCTCGCCTATCCGGAGCATCTGCTTTCACGGTATGGCGTACGATCCAAGCGCCTCTGCTTATGCCTGCTGTTTGGGCTGGAGCAGCGCTTGTCTTTATGGATACAATCGGCGATTTCGGGCTACCTGCATCGATTGCCGCTGTTTATCGTTTTCCGACACTGCCTTATTCCATTTACTCGGCTATTTACACATCGCCCATACGATTCGATATGGCAGGCGTCCTGTCCTTTTATCTCGTATTGTTAATCGGCATTGCGATGTTCGTCCAATTTTATGCGATGCGCCGCTCACGCTTTGATTTCTTATCGGCACGGGCGCAGCGGTCTGTACCGAAGCCGGCTGGAAAGTTTGCTGTGCTTCTTACCACACTAAACTTGTTATTTCTTGCCGTAGTCATCGGCATTCCGATAGGCGCAAACGTACTGATGTCCATATTCAAAACACAGTCAGGCGGTATGAAGCTAGCGAATCTCACCTTGGAGCATTACAGGGAATTATTCCATAGCTCAAGCACGCTGCTGAAGGGTTTGTCCCATTCCTTAATGATCGCTGGAGTCGCTGCTCTGCTTGGCCTATTATTCGGGCTGTGCGTCGCTTATGTCTTAACCTACTCACAGTTCAAATTTAAACGGACGATTGAGGTGTTCTCTGTCGTCACGCTTGCTGTTCCCGGCGTCGTGCTGGGCATTGGGTATATTTTCGTCTGGAATCAAAAATGGCTCGATTCGATCGGCTTGCTCCTGTACGGAACGCCTTGGATTCTTGTGCTTGCCGCAATCGCCGGCGCTATTCCCGTCATTACGAGATTGATGGTCGGCGCAATGGCGAAAGTGCCGCTTAGCCTGCTTACTGCCGCGCAGCTGCAAGGCGGTACGCTCGCAAGCCGCGTCCGTTTCATACTTGTCCCTTTAATAAGAGGCGCTTTGCTCTCTGCGGGCCTTGCTGCATTTGGCTCCAGCGTGTTTGACTTAGCGGTGAATTCGATCCTGTTCCCGCCAAACTTCCTCACGCTGCCCGTTACGATCAACAAAGCATTCGAGGATTTGGATTTTGGTTATGCTTCAGCGGCAACCGTCGTTGGATCATTTATCGTTATTATGATTATTTTGGCGGTTGAGCTCATGCTCCGCCGCAAGGAGGCAAATACATGACATCGACTGCGATTCAGCAAAGGTATGACGAGGCAAATGAGCCTAAGCCAGCCGCTCCCAAACCGCTGCTTGCAGCATCTGGTTTAATGAAAAGCTACGGATCGTTTCAAGCGCTTAAAGGAATTTCTTTCGACATGCGCGAAGGCGAGATTATAAGCGTGCTTGGACCGTCAGGCTGCGGCAAGTCGACGCTGCTCCAGCTCGTCGCCGGCCTATCGAAGCCGGACGGCGGCCAGCTTAAGCTGGGCGATGAAATTATCGCCTCCCCGTCTGTCATGATGCCCCCTGAGAAGCGCGGGGTGAACATGGTGTTTCAGGACTATGCGCTGTGGCCGCATATGAATGTGTTCGATAACATCGCTTATGGGCTGCATAGAAGCAAGATGGCTCGAGCGGATATTCAGCAGCGCGTTCAGGAGCTGCTGGCGATGCTCCATCTTGAAGGGCTTGAGCGCAGGCTGCCGCCGCAGCTCTCTGGCGGTCAACAGCAGCGGGTCGCTATTGCGAGGGCGATTGCTACTAGGCCGAAGCTGATGCTGCTCGATGAGCCGCTCTCCAACCTTGATATGCGGCTGCGCGTAGAAATGCGCACCGAGATGGCGTATTTATTCCGCCAATTAGGGATGAGCGTTTTCCATGTTACGCATGACCCGGAGGAAGCTTTCGCTATGGCCGATCGGCTGCTTATTTTGCGCAACGGGCAAATTGATCAGATGGGCACGCCGCAGCAATGCTTCACGCGTCCGGCCAGCCGCTGGGCAGCTTCTTTGCTTGGAGCAATCAACGGCTTGCGCGGCGAGGTCATAAACGGAGACAGCGGCAGCGCTGTTCGCATCGGCTCATCGATCATTCACGGTTTGCTCGCGCCAGAGCAGCAGAACTTAAGTGACCATTCGCAAGCAATCATTATGTTCCGTCCTGAGGAAGCTGAGGTCGTCGAGCGAAGAGACGCCGCAGCCGTGTTTTCATTAGCTTCACCGCAGGAGCGGACAGACAATACGATTCAGCTTCAAGTGCTTCATTGCACCTTTGAAGGCAATCGCTGGCGTGCAGTTGCACAAACGAGCTGCGGCCAGAAGGTATATCTAGTGCTCGCAGTCCCGTTAGAGGCTGGCGAGCATGTAACGATAAAGCTAGCCATTCGCTCTGCTTTCATTTACCCGAATGAGGAAGAAAGGTAGTCGATTCAATTGTATAATCCAACAAAAACAGACTCGCGTCTTTTAGCCATTGCAGATATACACGGTTATGAAGAAGAACTGCTGCTTTTGCTTCAAGAAGCAGCTTATAACCCGCACCATGATCGGCTTATTTTGCTGGGCGACTACATCGATGCCGATAGGCCCGCTACATGGGGCACGCTAGATACGATTCACCAGCTTATCAACGAAGGTGCACAGGCATTGCTCGGAAATCAGGAGCTGCGGCTTCTTGCATCCGCTGAGTCCAGCAGTGCGCTTCACCCGGAAACGAAAGAATGGCTGCACAAGCTTTCATTGTATGTAGTAGTCGGCCAGTATTTATTCGTTCATGCAGGCATTCGGCCAGGTGTCCCTCTGCATGAGCAAAAAAAGAAGGACCTAACGGAAATTCGCGACGAGTTTATTTATACGCCTTTACCTGATTCGGACGAGGCGCACGCGTACACCATTATTTTTGGCCATACGCCAACGTTCAAGCTGGATGCTTCTTCCCCTGGAGCCATATGGCAAGGAAATCGACGGCTCGCCATTGATACTGGGGCCAAGCATGGCTGTCGCTTAACACTGCTTGATGTCAGCAGCCAATTGAGCTATTCGTGCTCGACTGCGCCAGAGAGCCGCGGCGGCGATTTCAAATTGCTTAAGCTCTAACCCATTTAACTCACAAAAAAAGCGCTGCCCGTTTGCCTTTACGGGTTAAGCGCTTTTTCTTTTCTTAAATAGAGCTATTTATATTGCTATTTCGTTCAAAAGCAACGATCCAATCCCCTTGGACTGCCGCATAACCTGTGTCACCCTCAACAACCAAGCCGTACAAATTTTTGACGTCTACATATTCCTTGCGAGTGCCATTATCGAATTCAAGCGTGATGTAATAATACGTACGGGATGAATTGCTGCTATGCCCTACTCCGTCGTGGTTATGGTGATTCGTATGATGGCGAACGTCCATGCGCTTGGCTACAACGCGCGCGTAAGTCGTTTCTTTTGGCGCGGTCGAATTTTTGAAATATTTAACTATGCTAAAAATAATGCCGCCAATAACGAGCACGAATACGATCATTATAAATATAGGAACAATCGTAAACATGATTCCTCCGCCTGGAGGGCCGAATCCAAATCCATTCACAAACCATCACATCCAATCTTTTCTTTTCATGTCATTAATTTTACTATTAATACGTTCTTCCGACTAGTCTGATGCGGTATAGGCTGCAAAAGCTGAGGTTAATTAATAAAAAGGAAGGGAGTAACGAAGCGGATTGTTGGGGCTTAATAGAGTTAGGATATAGGCTCACGCAGAAAAGAGCGGCTGGACGCTGCGCACGTCGGATAGCTGGATAGCCGCTCAGCGGGATCATTTTTATTTTGACAGCAGTTAAGCCTCATTCCTGCTGATGTAACGGAAAACGATCGATGATCTCGTACATAGGGGACTCGTTCATATGGGTGAGCATGAGCACAAACTGATCGATTTCCCAGCTGAACGATGAGGCAATAGACGTCGCTGCTTCAATTGGCATTCGATTAGCGTCAGCGAATCCTTTGGCAAGCGTGATATGCGGCGCGTAGGGACGATCGTCTGGAATGAAGCCGACTGAACTCGTTGCCCGAATAATCTCCTCGTGAAGAGCGGACAGTTCTTTTAAGTTTCCGCTAACAGCACCCCATAGAACGCGTGGAGCAGCGGGCGGACCAAACGTTCCGATTCCGCTCCAAGTTAAGGAAAAAGCATTTGCTCTTACTTTTTTTAGAGCGGCTGCCAGCTCTTCAAGCTGAGCAGCCGAAGTGTCGCCTAAAAACTGAAGCGTAATATGGTAATCGCTCGGATGTGTCCATTTACGGAAAGGCAGCGTATGTTTATGATCTTCTGCCCAGCTTTCCAGCTCCTTGGACACAGATGGTGATACAGGTATAGCCACGAACAAGCGCATTATATTTTCCCTCCTAATCTCAGTATGCAGCCATAACACTCGGACCATTCATTCTGCACGTTGGATTTGGCCTTTTTTTCCATTTCAAATATCTTTAAGTAAACCAAATATCGCGGAAGCGTACCCAGCCCAGCGATTCCAATGAAATGCCGCGCACGGAAGGGTGGAACGCAGTTTTCAAATGTTTACGGTAGAGGAAAAACAAGCTGTGCCTGGCTTTGAGCTGAGCCTCGATGTCTATGAATATCGCTTCTCGGCGTGCTCGATCCGGCTCGCCCAATATCATCTGGATGCTGTGCTCCAGCATATCATGAACCTCGGGAAGCGCATGCTGCTGCATGCTTTTGTACAAATCAATTAGTCTCAGCTCGCGATGCTCGTCCAGCATGACAGCGAAAAGCAGCAGATCGGCGGACATGCGTGCTGTTCCTTTAAATTGCTCGGCAGGAATGAGATTAATTTGCAGTGGAATGCCTGATTTCGCATATACCTTTTGAATGATCTCTGCATCGGCTGCATATTGCGGAATCGTAGCTAGTACCAGCGGTTCTCCTTGGTAGCCGGAGCTGGCAAGCGCTTGCTTGATTACGCTCCAATCAATGGGGGCTGCATCCTGCGTTTGATCAATCTGGTTCAGCCAGAAGCTGTTAACTCCTTCAATGACATCTCCGGATAACAGCTGCAAAAGCTCTGTCCGCTCGATAGCGAGGTTAATTGCCGCTCGTATAGCGGGGTTTGCCAGCAAGCCGTGCTTTTGTTCATTAACTGTGATGAATTTACAGGTCATGCCGGACTGTCTAACCTGCTGCCATCGTTCAGCTGCCATATCCGTTAGTCTCGCGTTGTGCATGATTTGAAACGATTGCAGCTCAGCGTGGTTTTCGCGCGTTGCCTCTTCAGCAACGGTCCACACTTCTACACGGTCGAGGAATGCTCTCCCGCGGAAATAGGTAGCGAAAGCTTCCAATATCCAGACGCCTTGATCATTTCCGGTGAATCGAAACGGACCTGTACCAATCGGTTTGCTGCCAAATTGCTCTCCAGCTGCCGAACAAGCATCTTGAGGCACGATAGAGGCGCGATTAGTTGTCAAAAAAGAGAGAAAAGCTTCATTGCGCTCGGATAGTTGAATGCGAATGGTTGTGTCATCCGGTGTATCCATAGAAATGATGTTGGTGTAAGCCCAGCTGTAGAGCCCTTGCGGTGCAAGGCGTTTAAGCCGTTCAAGCGAATACTTGACGTCTGATGAATCCAGCTCACGGCCATGGTGGAACAGAACACCCTTGCGCAAATAGAAAGTCCAGCGCGTACGCGATTCATCCACCTCCCACGCATGGGCAAGCTGCGGCAAAATCTGCTCGCCCCTCGGATCGATGCGAACGAGCCCGTCAAATATTTGATTAACGAGGTGGGACTCGCCCGTGTAATGGATAGCTGCCGGATCTAGCGAATAGATCGTCTGCGGAAGCGGGAAGCGCAAAATATCAGTGCGCCGCTTGCCCTGCACCTCCGAATGAAATCCGAATTGACCAGAGAGCCATTCCTGAAATTGGTCGCGCAGCAAAGGCGCTTCTTCGATTTGCTGGAGAAGCTCAAGCGCCGAATGCAAATCCTGCTTTTGCATCATTTCTTGCGCTTCCTCCAGCGCGACTTGTTCCTTGCTGACGAGGAAGGAGAGGGCAGAGCGATTGCCGCGTCCCCGCTTTGGCTCCCACACTAACCACTCTTCCTGCTGCATACGTTTCAATAAAAGTACCATATTCCGATGTGTGCAATCGAGCAAATTTGCGAGCTCCTGTGTTGTAACCTCGAAGGGAATATTCTCTTGAATACTCGGATATGAGCGCCTAAGCGCGAGATAATGCCTGCGGATTTTCATGCAAATTACTCCTAACTCGAAAATATGAAATTTTCCAATTATAACTTACACTTTTTGTTCTTGTTTTCTAGGYTACAATAAAAGGAGTAAATTAACAAATCCAGTTTAAAGATGGAGTGAGTGAAAAATGAGAGATCCAGCACCATGGCAAAAAAGGTATGAGAAAATGCTTATTCTTGCCCTTCTGTTTGGTCTAGTCAGTCAATATTTGTTCGTAGGAGCTGCCGCAGGCATTTCGGTTATCGTGTTCATTGCCAGCTTTTATGGGTTGTTTTTTTATTCCATAAAGGGGAGGATGGGGGGCTTTGAGAAATGGGAAGGTCAAGCACGATCTGGCTGGCTGCTGCTCATTCCAATCTTTTTACTAACGCTGACGTATGCACTATATGATAACGGTCTGTTCCGTCAGCTGAATATGTTTGCATTATTTGCATTGATCATTTCTCAGACGGTGCTTATGACGAGCAGTAGTGTGAAGCCATGGTACCGAGGCGTATTTTATACAGAGCTATTATTTCTGGCTTTAATTAAGCCGTTTGCTTTTATAGGCGTACCGTTTAACCTAGTTAATGATCGTTTGAGAGGAAAAGAGAAAGGTGAGAACTCGGCGAGAAGCAAGTTTGGCAAAATATCGCTAGGACTGCTCCTGTCCGCACCTATCCTTATTGTCGTTATTGCGCTGCTTGCTTCAGCGGATGAAATTTTCCTATCTTGGCTGCTTGAGATTCCGGGCGCCATGGATCGTTTCTCTTTAGGGGAGAGCATCTGGCGCATAATCGTAGCAGCAGTATTCGCCTTTTATGCTTTTTGCTACATATGGGGATTGCTCTTTAATAAGGCAACAGATACAACAAAAAACTCACCGACAGACACGCCGGCTGCTGCGATACAGCCAAACGGACGTATCGAATTTGATCCCATCACTGCTGGGACGCTGCTTGTCAGTATTAATATCGTTTACGTGCTGTTTGTTATCATTCAGTTCTCCTATTTGTTCGGAGCGGCAAACGGTCTGCTGCCTGAGGGAGCTGCGTATGCCGAATATGCACGCAGAGGTTTTGCGGAATTAATTATGGTTGCACTCATTAACGTTTGCTTGCTTATGTGCGGTTTGCATCTTATTCGGCGCACTAGCGCAGCAGCGGAGTGGATTCGCAAGCTGTCTCTTACCGTGTTGATAGGCTGTACAATCATTATGCTTATTTCCGCTTACAGCAGGCTCTCTTTGTACGAGGAGGCTTACGGCTTCACACAGACAAGACTACTCGTTCATGGCTTTATGATTTATCTGGGCTTTTTGCTCGTCATTGCATTACTGCGTATATGGAAAGAGCATTTCTCGATGGGCAAGGTCTATATATGCATATCTATTATTGCATTTGTTGTGATGAACTATATCAACATAGATGCGCGGATTGCTGAGAACAATGGTGATCGCTACGAACGAACAGGTAAGATTGATATCGCTTATCTCGGCACGCTGTCCACAGATGCGGCGCCGGCGCTGCTAAAGCTGCAAGCGAAGCATCCGGAGTTGAAGGGGCTGAACGGAGTAATAAATAAGCTTCAGGATAAGGCCCATAAGCATAACAAGTGGCAATCTTGGAATCTATCGAAGCAACGGGCTAAATAATTGGAGAAAGGCAAGGTCGTTTGTATGATGAAAATATCCCTTTTTGATCGTAGTATTCGACTTATCCTCTCACTTGTCGGATTTCCACTGTTAATCGTACAGTATTTGATAACGGTCTATGAGCAAAAAAAACTTAAACCTACGGGCTGGCATGCCGACATCGGCTCACGCAAGCTGCATGTTACCGTGACGGGTCATGGTTCGCCAACAATTATTTTAGAAGCGGGGATGGGCGGTTGCTCGCTGGATTGGGCACTCGTTGCTCCGGCGCTTTCGACGAAGGCGAACGTGATTACTTATGATCGCGCAGGGTTTGGCTGGAGTGAGGCGGTGCTTGATCTGCCTACTTGCAGCGCTTATGTTGATGATTTGCGTTCACTGCTGAGAACGCTTGGCGCAGCTCCACCCTATCTGCTAGTTGGCCATTCCTACGGCGGGATGATTATGAGGCTGTTCGCCTCGCGTTATCCTGAGGAAGTATGCGGCCTTGTTCTTGTTGATGCGACGCACGAGAGCCGCTATCTGCCGGAGCAAACAACCGCTGGCCGGCAAAAACAGCTGTTTAGCCACCGTTCTCAATATAGACTAGGCTATATGCTGGCGCCGCTTGGCATACCGAGATGGTTAAAGCAGCATATCGGCTCTAAGCGTTTGCCGGAAGAATGGCTGGCGCCAGTACGCGCATTAGGCTACAAGGTAAGTGCGTATAGGGCTGTCTATGCTGAGCTGCTTAGCACGATGGAAAGCAGCCTACAATTAAAAGCTGCCAAGCCGCTTAAGCAGGATTTGCCTGTTATCGTATTAAGCGCAGGGAAGCAGAATGAGGAATGGCAGCAGGGGCAGCGGAAGCTTACAAATTTGACCAAGCGCACGAATCAGATTATAGTCGAGGATAGCTGGCACTCTATTCATATTCATAGACCAGATGCTGTCATTCACGCTGTTAATCGTTTATTAGATGAAATAGATTTGTCTAGTTATCGCTAAAATGTAAGGAGTTTTGCAGTAATGCGCATGACCAAAAAACGTTTGTTGTGGATATTACCATTAGCAATTCTTGTAGTAGCCRCTTTTCTTTATTACGAAAATAATGCGATCGGAATAACAAAATATGAAATCAGCTCAGCGAAGCTACCTGAAGGAGTCAGCTCTTATCGTATCGTTCACTTAACAGATCTTCACAGCAAGTCCTTCGGCAAGGAGCAAAGCACAATTACGAGCAAGGTAAAACAGCTGAAACCGGACCTCATTGTAATGACAGGCGACTTGGTTGATAGCAGAAGATACAATGCAGAAACTAGCCTTACCTTGATGCGCAAAATGACGGAACTGGCTCCTGTCTACTATGTGACCGGAAACCATGAATATGGCCCGAGGTTAACCACATTACAGAAGGCGTTGAAAGAGCTGGGCGTCCATGTGATGCGCAACAAAAGCGAGATGATAAAGCTGGGTAATGGCGAGATTCGAATGGCTGGCGTGGATGATCCGGTTTTTAATTTAAAGGCTGATGGCGATGTTGCGAAGCTGAATGAAAATATGGCGACGGCTATGCAAGCAACCGAATCGGAAAACAACTCCGACACGCTCACCATCCTTTTATCGCATCGCCCGGAACTTTTTTCGGTCTACACGCAACACAAAATCGATTTAACCTTCTCCGGCCATGCCCATGGCGGACAGGTGCGGTTGCCTTTTTTGGGTGGGCTCGTAGCCCCGGGGCAAGGTTTCTTGCCAAAGTATGACGGAGGCAAATACGTGGAAGGCGGCACAACGATGATCGTCAGCCGCGGACTCGGCAATAGCATTTTTCCGCAAAGAATATTTAATCGTCCAGAGGTTGTACTGGTTGAGCTTACGCGTCCGTAATGCTTAGCAAGCACGAAATTATTTAGAAAAGCTCTCTTTCTAATAGCAAAAGAATCCAATGGCAGCACAGCAAAGCAGCAGCGAAATGAGTTCGATTCCTCTTCGAACTTGTTTCGCTGTTGCCGCTTTTGCAATAAATAAGTTCGTTTCGGCTATGTCCAAAATACTAGCTATACTATAGAATGAAAACGTTCCTACTAGTCATCCAAACCACCAAAGGAGAGTCATAATGAAGATGAAGAAAAAAGTAAGTTTAGTGATTGCTGCTCTCATGTTGTTTGGAAGCGTTATCAATTTTGTTCCGAGTTCGGTAAAAGCAGCTGAATCGGCAAGCACGGATACCCAGATTTCCATCCTAGGTACTTCGGATATTCACGGACGGTTTATGCCATGGGATTATGCTCTTGACGGTCCCAATCCCACGGGGAGTTTAACGCAGTTATTTACAATAATCAAAAAAGTTCGAGAAGAGAACCCGAATACGGTTTTACTGGATGCAGGGGATATGATTCAGGGCAATTCGGCTGAATTATTTAATGATCAACCGAAGTCTCCGATGATGGTAGCCATGAATGAAATGAACTTTGATGCATGGGTAATGGGCAATCATGAGTTCAACTTCGGGCTCGATGTGTTCAATAAGATTACCACTCAGTATAAAGGTCAAAGGCTGGGCGGGAACATCTATAAGGACAATGGTGATCGATTCTTGCCTGCGTATACCATTATCGAAAAAGCTGGTATAAAAATTGGAGTTATTGGAATGGATACGCCAATGACGACTGAGTTTGAAAAAGGAACGGATCATCTAGACGGGATTGTATTCAAAAATCCTGTTGATGAAACGAAAAAAGCAATCAAGGAATTAGAAGGTAAAGTAGATGTAATGGTTGGTCTTATGCATATGGGGCTGGAGAACGAAAATGGTGTACCAGGTACTGGCGTAGCTGATATTGCCAATGCCAACCCGGAGCTGGCTGCTATTTTTGCAGGTCACATGCACAAGCTTATTAAAGAGGATACGGTGAATGGCGTTTTAATTGTTGAACCGGATAAATACGGAACGCATGTTTCTCGTATCGACCTTACGTTCACGAAGCAAGGTGATAAGGTAGTTCTTAAAGATAAGAAAGCTGCTGCATTGCCTGTTAAAGCGGCTGATGGAACGACTGAAGTATCGGATCCTGCATTGGAATCCACGCTGCAGCCGTATCATGATTTTGCTAGGGCAGATGCGAATATCGAAGTAGCACAGCTTAAAGGAATGAATCTTGTAGCTAAAAATGAGATTAATGATATTCCGACTGTACAAATTCAGGAAACACCGTTATCAGACTTCTTTAACGAGGTTATGTTGTATTACAGCAAGGCAGATGTCGTTGCTCATCAGATTGATAACGATAAGGCGCGGCTGGATGTAGGCCCTATTAAGAAAAAAGATATTGCCTATAACTATCAGTTTGCTCTAGGAGAAATTACCGTTTACCAAGTAACGGGCAAAGATTTGAAAGATTACATGGAATGGGCAGCAGGTTATTTTAACTCAACACGACCTGGTGATGTAACGGTTAGCTTTGATAAGACACGCCGCGCTTCCAAATATAGCACAAACGATTTTTTTGGCGGCGTCAAATATGAAATTGATCTAACGAAGCCTGCTGGCAGTAGAATCACGAACTTACGTAAAATGGATGGCAGCAGCATCAAATCGGACGATGTGATCAAACTCGGTATGAACGCATATCGGATGGATGCACTTAAAGCCAAAGGAGGAGCACTTGAAGGACGCAACTTTGAGCAGCTTTGGTCTTCGAAGGATGCAAGCACATTTGGCGAAATGGACGGAACCATTCGTAATCGTGCCATTGCGTACCTAAAAGACGTGAAAAAAGGTGTATACGAGCCTAAAATTCAAAGCAATTGGAAAATTACAGGTGTAGATACGAAATCTCCTGAACGCGCAGATGTAGTTGAGCTTATTAATACCGGTATATTGGAGATTCCGAAAACGGAGGATGGCAAATATACCAATGTAGCCTCAATTAACATTTTGGATGCGGTCACTGAAAATGAAATAGCTGAGTTGTCTAACAAAGCAAAGGTGGAGCAAAGTCTATTTGCCGGCGTGAAGACAAAAGGTGAGTTCTACCATAAACTGAATGCGGCGATTAAGGCAGCAGTGACTACCCCAGAGGTAACTACTCCGGAAGTAATCATTCCAAAGGAACCAGTTAAGCCTAATCCTAAACCTGATCCTAAACCAACAGTAAAGCCGGACGTTAAGAAGCAAGCAAAGGTTACAGCATACTTCTTGAATGTTCGTGCTGAAGCTTCTTCGAAGGCAAAGATTTATACGGCTGTACCAAAAGGTACTGTTCTTGAAGTGTTAGGAACGGAGCACGGCTGGGTGAAGGTTTCGTATAAAGGGAAAATAGCATATGTGTATGGTAAATATGTAGATATGATTTAATTTTTTATTTTAGCTTAGTGCCCAGTCTTTGTAGACTGGGCACTTTTTGGGTAAATACTATTTTCCAAAATAGACAAAAAGAGACCCACAGCATTCGGTGCTGTGGGTCTTCATTATATATATTACAAAAGGGGGTTGTTTTCATTATAGTAGGCTTTCATTAAAACGAGATGAAAATTATATTTCAAGTTTATTACAAATGATTGGAAAACGATGTAATACTCACTTGCATAACGAGGAGAAGCAATGAATAGACTTGTTAAAAGCAGAAAACTTGTCCGATTATGCTTGTCTGGAGAGGGTGGGAAATTACGATATGAAGCATTCACAATCGAGTATTGCGATATTAGGGATAGGTACGGCGGTTCCGCCTCATCTTGTTGATCAAGCGGATACAGCGCGAAGGTTAGTCGATGCATTAAGCGATAAGCCGGATTCCGCCCGTTGGGGAAGAAGGATTTTTAAGCAATGCGGCGTGCAAAGCCGGTATACTTGTGAACCGAATCTGCTCGCGGAAGCAGCCGAATGCCGCTACCTGCCGAGCGCTTCACCGGAGACCGCACCTTCGACAGCGGAACGTATGGGGATATATAAGCGGGAATCCGTTCCACTTGGGCTTCATGCAGCGAGACAAGCTTTGGCAGATGGAGAGGTTGATGCGGCTGAGATTACACATCTCATTACGGTCAGCTGTACCGGACAATTTTTGCCCGGAATGGATGCAGCGATCATACATCAATTAGGACTTGCCCCCACGATAACCCGTATCCCGCTTAATTTTCTCGGCTGTGCTGCGGGGCTTAAAGCCATTGGCCTGTCACGACAAATCGTATCGAATGACAGTAACGCCAATGTACTTGTTGTATGCGTCGAGTTATGCACGCTTCATATTCAGCCATCTGGCGATAAGGAATCGTTATTTGCCGCTTCATTTTTCGGGGACGGAGCTTCAGCCTGTGTCATTGGTGCGGGCAAGCCGCATCACAGGCCTATTTTTAAGCTAGGCGAAGAACGTTCGGTTCTGCTGCCTGAATGCGCAGAGGAAATGGTGTGGGAGGTTGGCAACCACGGCTTTGACCTATACCTTTCCCCGCATATTCCGAAGCTGATCGGCGAGTTTATACCTGCGGAAGTAAAGCAATTATGCGGGGATGAAGCGCTGGATCTATGGGCAATCCACCCAGGCGGCAAAGGTATTATCGATATTTTGCAAAATAAGTTCGAGCTTACGGATGTGCAAACCTCGCATAGCTTAGGCGTGCTGCGCGATTATGGCAATGTCTCCTCTGCTACGATTTTGTTCGTGCTGAATGCCATGAGATCGCATCTTCAAGAAACAGGCTCGGAGCGAGTAGGCGGCATTGCACTCGCATTTGGTCCAGGCTTAACCGCTGAGATGATTAAAATTGCTTATGTTCCCGCTGTACTAACGGGGGATCAAGAGCAAATGGCGGACGAGGCTTATGTCTAGAAGCTTGCGTCATCGGGCTGTAGCTGCCGAGCTTATGGATGATTTTTCAATTGGCGGGGCTGAGCTGCACGAGGCTTTGCGCCAGCTTCGTCAACTGAACCGTATTTTTGTTGCAGCCGCACCGACGATTTACGGCGTCGAACGACTTTGGGAGCAAGCGAATAAGCCGAGAAGCCTGACCATTCTTGATGTTGGAGCGGGCTCAGGCGATGTGAACCATGAGCTGCTGAAGTGGGCTGATGGACGGGGAATTGACCTTTCTATTCAACTCGTGGATATAACGGAAGAGGCTTGCCAGGAAGCTAGGCTGGTTTTTCAGAAGGAGCCAAGAGTCCAGATTAAGCAAGGCGATTTGTTTGATCTGGATGATGGCAGTGCGGATATCGTAACGGGGACGCAGTTTTTGCATCATTTCTCAGAAGAGGAGCTGCCGCATGCAGCTGCAAGTATGCTCAAGGCAGCACGGCTTGGCGTGGTTGTCAATGACATCCACCGTCACTGGATCGCATGGGCTGCGGTATGGCTGACGACTCGGATCATTTCCACTAATCGATACATTTTGCATGACGGTCCATTATCGGTTGCCAAGGGTTTTCGCGCAAAAGATTGGAAGCTTCTTGGCCAAAAACTGAGCAACGGTTCTATCAGCTACAGCTGGAGACCTTTGTTCCGATATGCGGTCGTTATTAGCAAGTCACATAACAGTCCATTTGACGGAGCTGAGTAAAATGACGCGTATACTGGATGCAGCTGTGCTCGGAGCGGGCATAGCTGGGAGCAGCTTAGCCAAAGCGCTTGCCGATAAGGGCTGGGAGACGCTGCTGCTCGATCGTCAATCATTTCCGCGCCATAAGGTGTGTGGAGAGTTTCTATCTCCCGAAGCGCAAGGAACACTACAGGTGCTTGGTTTAAGCGAGTCTATTAAAGCGCTGGGACCAAGCCTGATAGAGCGGATACGTTTAATTTTCGAAAATGGCGCTGAGATCAATATTCCGCTTTCAAGTGCGGCATGGGGTCTCAGTCGATATTCGCTTGATGCCGCGCTCCATCAAGCGGCGCAGCAAGCGGGCGCAAAATTGCAAACGGGAACGACAGTGACGGCAGTGAAGCCTACTGATTTTGGTTATTCCATTGAAACAAAACAAAACGGTAAATTCAGCTCAGTTGAGGCTCGTACTGTCATCGCCGCTTGGGGAGCAAATAAGCATGCAGGATTACCGGGCTACAAGCAACATCAGACGGCGAAGCCCTCGTACATGGGCGTGAAATCCCATTTTCGCGGCATAGCTATGGAGCCGGTTGTTGAGCTGTATTTCTTCCGCGGCGGTTACTTAGGATTATGCCCGGTAGAAGACGGGCTTGTGAATGCTTCGGCTCTGCTCGCTCGCGATAGCTTTGCAGATGCAGGAAAGACGATACTGGGGATCATGAACGCCGCTGCTAGGCGAAATCCGAGGCTGCATGAGAAGCTCGCGCTTGGGGAGCCTGTTCAAGGAACGCAGGCGGCAGTAGCGCCTGTTCATTTGAACCATAAGCCGCTCGCGTGGGATCAGCTTCCGCTTCTTGGCGACGCAGGTGCGATGATTCCGCCGCTTTGTGGAGATGGAATGTCCATGGCACTTCGCTCAGCTGCTCTATGTGCTCCGCTTGTTGACAGCTATTTAAATGGAAGTCTTACTATGGCTGATTGGAAGCATGCGTATACGAGGGCAATTAAACGTGAATTTGAGGGGCCGCTGCGATGGGGAAGCTTCCTGCAATGGTTATTTCATATGCCGACCGTGTCTAGTTGGCTGCCAAACGCCGCGCGAATAGCCCCTCCACTTGCACAGGGGCTCGTCCGGGCGACGAGATTAAAGCCATTCCGGATGTAAAGGCGAAGCCAATGAGCAGCGTGCGGATGTGACTGACTTTGGAGGTGCATATTCATGGGGATGAACGGCCTAGCACTTCTATCCTTTCGCTTTCCGCGAGTGTGTATTTTCTTATGGTCAATTGCACTTATCTTAGTTGGCAGTCATGCGCTTAGGCTGGATTCCGTCGTACAAGACCATGGCTTGTATCCGCAAAAGGGAAGTTATGCAAAGGTGCAGCAGGTGCTCGCATCCGATTTTAATCTGTCAGAAGCACCGGTCATGCTGCTATTCGAGAAAACGGACAACTTATCGAAGTCGCGATTTCATGCTTTTATTGAACAGACGCTTCGGCAGGTGAGCGGGACTCAGGGTCTGACTAATATTATTTCTCCGCTTGAGCGGCAGGAACTGCAGAAAGGGAACTACGCGTACGCAATGCTTTCATTCGACGCTCCACCTTATCGGATGGAGGATACGCTAAAGCAGTTAAATCAACTTTTGCCCGCCTACAGCGGAATTTCGATAAAAGTGACAGGCAAATCAGTTATTCAAGGTGATGTAAATGAGGCTAGTCATGCGGATTTAGCAAAAGCAGAGATGATCGGTATACCGCTTGCTTTTCTGATCTTGTGGCTTGTTTTCCGTAAAATCATTATTGCGCTGCTCCCCATCGTTATTGGTATAACGGGAGTGACGATTGCTATGGGAATTGTATATGGAATAGGCACCCAATTGCCGCTGTCCAATTTTGTTCTGAATGTGATTCCGATGGTGGGACTTGCCCTAAGCATCGACTTTGCACTTATGCTCGTTAGTCGATTTCGCGAGGAACTCGGAGGGCATAAGCAGCCTATCCAGGCGCTTGCTGCAACGATGAAGACAGCTGGCAGAGCTGTTTTTGTATCGGCAGCTTGTGTCTTCTTGGGTTTGCTGAGCTTTATCTGGATTCCGCTGCCCATGTTCTCGTCCATTGCGCTCGGAGCGATGACAGTAGTAGCCGTATCGCTGCTGCTCGCGTTTACGCTGCTGCCTGCACTGTTTGCGATTTGCTTGCCTTCCATGCAAACGAAAAAAACACGCCCGATTGGTACCAGTCGTTCATCCGTATGGGATGGGCTTGCTCATTTGGTAATGAAACGGCCCATGGTGATGGGGATGCTGGCAGGGGGCGTGCTTATCCTATGTTTGTTGCCCCTTAGTAGAATGGAGACTGCTGTTCCAGATGAGGCTTCATTGCCTCAAAACTATGAATCTCGTTTGGCCGCTGAGACCTCAGAGGCTGTTTTTGAGCTGCCCTCCACATCAAAGGTATGGGTTATTGCTCGCGGGGATAGCTTGTTTCTGGAGCAAGCGGATTGGATGAATGCCTTTGAGCTGACGAAGCGCTTGGAGCAAGACCCGAGCGTCTTGAGGGTGGACTCGGTATTCTCTAGGCTTAATTTGTCACCCGAGTATTTGACAACAATCATGCAGCGGCCACTGCAAAATAAGAAATTCCAGCCGGCGCTCCAGCCATTTCTGAAAAATAATCAAATGCTGCTGCAAGTGACGATTGCGGGCGAACCATCCTCTCGCGAGACGATGAATTGGCTGAGGGAGTGGGAGCGAAGAGGGGAATCATCAAAAATATTCTTCTCGCTTGGTGGAGAGGCCAAGTATGAGCAGGAAGTATTCGATCATGTTTTTGGAAGCTTAGCTTATGTGCTGCTCTTTCTATTCGTTACGAATTTCATCGTGCTTTTTGTTGCCTTTCGTTCCGTCCTCATTGCTCTCAAAACTATCCTCCTCAATCTTCTGAGTATAGGAGCATCCTTTGGTATTCTGACATGGATCTTCATGGATGGCCGATTGGGGATTGAGCCGAGCAGCATTGCCATTATGATTCCGGTATTTATTTTTGGATTAGTATTTGGAATTAGTATGGATTACGGCGTTTTTCTCATCTCGCGCATAAGCGAGGAATTTCATCATACGCGCAGCAATAAGCAGGCTGTACGAAAGGGGCTTTCCTCCGTCAGTCATGTGATAACCGCGGCTGCAGCTATCATGATCGTCGTCACCGCACCCTTTGCATTTGGCGAAGTAGTAGGCGTAAAGCAGCTCGGCATCGGCATTGCGACGGCCATATTTATTGATGCAACAATTGTTAGAATGGTGCTGGCACCTTCCTTAATGCTCATGCTTGGAAAATGGAACTGGTGGGCTCCGAGCTGGTTGAAGCAATAGAAATCGTATGCGTATTGCGGCTGCTTCGGCAGTCGTTTTTCATTTGCCTATTTGAGGACAAGCATAATTGCGCCTTATTTTTATTTCTTATAGCGGGAATTGATTTGTGCTATAGTTTGAATAATCATAAAGCAGAGGAGACATTTCATGTATATACCTCAATCGTTTGAAGTGACGGATAAAGAGACACTATACGCTCTGATGGAGCAGAACAGCTTTGCTGTTTTATTTTCACAACATGAAGGTAAGCCTTGTGCAACGCATCTCCCCTTGCTGTTAGATGAAAGCGAAGGTTATTTGTATGGTCATATGGCAAAAGCAAATCCGCATTGGGCAAGCTTAAAAGGGGAAGTACTCGTTGTTTTCGCTGGAGCTCATTCGTACATTTCATCCTCTTGGTACGAAACGCCAAATTCCGTGCCGACGTGGAATTATACCGCTGTTCATGTGTATGGTCATGTCGAGCTCATTGAAGATCATGCGGAGCTGCTCAAAATCGTAGATCAATCGGTTAGCCATTATGAATCAAGCATGCCAAATCCGTGGAGCATGAGTCAAGCTGACCCAACGTACATTAACAACTTGTCCAAAGGCATTGTTGGATTTAAAATTCATATTTCAAAAATAGAAGGCAAATGGAAGCTGAGCCAAAATCATTCCAAAGAAAGACAAGAACGAGTCATCGATGCGCTGGAATTACAGAAGGATGTTCAATCGAGGCAGATTGCAAAGCTGATGAAGGATAATGTGAAGAGATCATCTTTGTAGCGCATGAAAAAATAAAAAAGACAATGAAAAAACCAGACGAACTGAACTGCACCCCCATTGTTAGACACCATCTAACATTGGAGGTGCAGTTTTTCTATGAAAAAATTCAGTCCAGATACAAAAATACAAGCAGTCACGCGTTATTTAAATGGAGTGGAAAGCCTTAATACGGTTGCGAAATTATATCGTATTCATCAATCTATATTCATAAATTGGGTTAGGCAATATGAGTATCATGGTGAAAAAGCTTTTAATAAAGGCTATACATCATATTCCACGCAGGATAAACTAGACGTACTTAATCATATGAACGAACATGGGACGTCTGTTAGAGAAACGGCTGCGGTATTTAATATTTCGAGCCATAGTACCATTTTAAGCTGGCAAAGAAGCTTAGAATCACATGGAATAGACGCCCTACAATCAAAGAAAAAGGGGCGTCCTTCCATGAATAAGGATTCAAAAGAACAGAAGAATCAAATGTTAGTAGAAGGGTCTGTAGAGGCTTTAAAAGCTGAGGTAGACCGTTTGCGTATGGAGAATGCTTATTTAAAAAAGTTGAATGCCTTAGTTCAAAACAAGGAAAAATCACCAAACAAGACAAAGCGCAAGTAGTCTATGAACTAAGGAATGATTTCTCGGTGAAAGCACTCCTACAGCTAGCAGGTATCCCTCGTAGCACCTATTATTACGTGGTAAAAACGTTCGGTAAGCCAGACAAAGATGCCGAGTTAAAAGACTTGATTCAAGCCATTTACAAGGAGCACCAGGGACGCTACGGCTACCGTCGAATTCGAGATGAGTTAGTGAATCGCGAACATCTAGTGAATCATAAGAAAGTTCAACGTTTGATGGATGTATTGGGATTAAAGAGTCTTGTACGTATGAAAAAATATCGTTCGTATAAAGGCATGATTGGTAAGATTGCACCTAACATTTTAGAACGTGACTTTCACTCTGAAAAACCGAATGAAAAGTGGGTCACGGATATAACAGAGTTTAAGCTATTTGGAGAAAAACTATATTTATCTCCCATGCTCGATCTATTTAACGGGGAAATTATTACGTATACGATCGGTTCAAGACCGGTCTATTCCCTTGTGTCCACGATGTTAGATCAAGCATTTAAGCGATTAAAAAATGAAGATAAACTCCTGATTCATTCTGACCAAGGCTGGCATTATCAAATGAAACCGTATCGGCATGCTCTTGGAGAACGTGGTATCAAGCAAAGCATGTCCCGCAAAGGCAACTGCTACGATAACGCCGTCATCGAGAGCTTTTTTGGCACAATGAAATCTGAATTTCTTTATTTAAATGAATTTGAAAGTATTGAACATTTTAAGCATGAGCTATCAAAATATATCGATTATTACAATCACAAGCGTATTAGGACAAAATTAAAAGGAATGAGTCCGGTACTGTACCGGACTCATTCCCAGAATATCGCCTAATAAAATAACCTGTCTATCTTTTTGGGGTCACTTCAAACACGCTTGTAGTGTTTGTCTGGTTCTTTGATGTACATAGGATGCGTAGGTTGTTTAATCCGCTGTGGCAACAGCCTGCAACTTGGCGCTTGCAAGCTCACGGACGGCTTTCCATTCTGCCAAATGTTTTTCTAATTGGTCGATCAGCACGCTGACTCCTTGAATGAAATCAACTTGCCCGCTCGCTCGAATCGCTTCAATGGATTGAAGGATATCCGAAGACAAAGTCAGGTGAGAAGGAAGGGCTGCAGTCAGCTCATGAAGAGCAAGCTCAATGGACGCAGACGAAGCTGGTAGTTGGCTAGTCTTGGGAGCTGGTTCAGAATCAGCTTGATCTTGTTTGCTTTGCTTCTCTACTTTTGAAACAGCTGCTTTGGGCTCGGCAACAGGTGCAGGCTTGGCGCGCTCCGCTTTGTTCTGCTCATGAGTTGACCAGGTTTCGATGAGTCCAGCGCCTGATTTAAATAGCAGCTTGTCCTTCGTGCTGTCAGAGATCGTTTTATCTTTAAACAGCTTGGCGATTTTTTTTACGTCGCTTACTGGCAGTTCATCTCTTGCTGCAATCAGCGCTAGTGGATCGCGGTGCTCGATCGGCAGATCCTTTAGGGGGAGCAGTTGATCCTCGGTCAGCTTATCCTTCCTAATCTCAGTGCCGCCAACGATCAGCTTCTTTACGGCATTGCCAAACTTCAGCAGCTCACATTTGTTTTTGATATACGATTCAGGCTTGCCCAGCTTGCCGGACAAAAATTTGGTGGAGCTCTTAAACTTTGAATCGTTCAACAGCTTATTGAACGCCTCGGCCTCTTCAATCGGAGAGAAGCCTTCGCGCGTCAAATTTTCCGCTATTTGCTCCAAATATATTTCCATCTCGTCCGTTACGGTTGAGACGATACAAGGAATCGTTGGCCGTCCGAGCATTTTGCTCGCCTTATAGCGGCGGTTCCCATAAATGATTTTATAACGTCCGTTGCTTGTTGTTCTTACTTTAATCGGTGAGAGCAGGCCTATTTCTTCTATGCTTCTCATTAATTCTTGCAGCGCTTCTTCGTCAAACTGGTACCTCGGCTGATCGGTATCCTCATCAATTAAATCAGTAACAATTTCAATGATATCCATAGGTCTCTCCTTAATTTTTTGTTTACTAGAACGCATGGCGTCATTTGTTCTTCGTTCGTCTGTTATGTAAAAGTATTGAGCGTCCGATTATGATAATGGCTTCCTCTATTATATCGGATCTTTTGTTAGGAATGGTTGCAAGATAACATTTTCAATGAAATGATGCTGGTTCTTCCGAGAGAAGTCTCATCAATTTGGACAAACAAGTGTTCTGATTAATTATAGCAGATGGCACGAATTAGCGACACTAGCTTGGCAGAGGGTACCGATATGGAGGGGGAGAATGGACAAAAAAAGCCAAACCCCGTGAACGAGGCTTGGCTTAGGCTCACAAATTATTTAACTGTTTTATTATAGTTTGCAATTTTTTCAGTGATCGCTTTAGCAGCATCATCAAGCGCTTTTTGTGGTTCTTTTACGCCAGTTAATGCTTCTTCAATCGCCGTTTCAACAAGCTGACGCGCTTCAGGGAATACGCCCATCACTGCGCCTTGCGAAGCAGGGGAAGGGATAGAAGCGTGCAGTTGATCAACTGCTGTTTGGAACTGTGGATATTTTGCTAGATTATCGGCAACGATTTTTTCGTCATAAGCTTTTTTAGTAATTGGGAAGTAACCAGTGTTGATGTGCCAATAAGCTTGTGTTTCCGGCTTAGCTAAAAATTTGATGAAATCCCATGCTGCCTTTTGTTCAGCTTCAGGCTTGTTATTCAGAATCCACAAGCTTGCTCCGCCAACGACAACACCGCCATCTTTCGCATCGGCAGGTTTAGGCAGGAAGCCAGTACCTACTTCAAATTTGCCAGCCACTGAATCTACAATTCCGCGAAGCGAAGCGGTAGAATCTAAGGTCATAGCGATTTGGCCAGCTGCGAATGCTTTTTTCGTATCATCTGTTTTACGTCCAAGGTTAAGTGCTGATTTGCTGTCAACAAGATCCTTCCACCATGACAATGTTTTAACACCAGTCTCGTTATTCAATTGCGATTCTGTAGCGGAAGCTGTACGTCCGTTGCCATTATTCAAATATTCTACGCCTTGGTTTGCAAAAAATTGCTCCATGAGCCAGCCATAAATTGCGAATGAAGCACCTGTTTGGCCATTTTGCGTAAGCTTAGCAGCAGCTTCCTTCACCGCTTCAAAAGTTGCTGGTGCTTTTTCTGGATCAAGTCCAGCAGCTTTGAACAAATCTTTGTTATAATACAAAATTGGGTTTGATGTGTTAAAAGGCATGGAGTGAAGCTTGCCGTCAAATGTATAGTAATTTGTAATATTTTCTTCTAGCTGAGAAAGGTCATAATTTTCTGCATCTACAAAAGTTTGAACAGGTGTAGTTGCTTTAGAGTCGATCATGAATCTTGAACCGATTTCGTATACTTGAATGAGTGATGGTCCAGATTTGGAATCCATCGATGCTTTCATTTTATTTAAACTCTCGTCATAGGTTCCTTGAAACACTTCTTCAACGACTACATCTTTTTGAGAAGCGTTGTAGTCTGTAACGAGCTGAGTTACTGCTTTGCCAAGTTCTCCGCCCATGGAGTGCCACCAAACAACTTTAACAGGTTCTTTTGCCGTTTCGGTAGGAGCTGCTGAAGCTTCAGTTGAGTTCGTAGCAGAAGGCGCCTCTGCATTGCCTTTGTTCCCAGAGTTGTTGCCTCCGCAGGCTGTGACTACAAACAACATTACCGCCATCATAATCGTCAAACCAGACCTAAACCTTGCTTTCATTCTTTTTCTCTCCCTCTCTACTACTTTTTTTGTTTACAGTACATTTATGGAAACGTCTATGAAGACGGAGCCACCTCATTCATTATCCTTTTACAGCACCAGCAGTAATCCCTCGTACGAGCTGCTTTAATCCAACAATGAGCAGTAATAAGGAAGGCAGCAGTACAATAGCTACGCCGGCTAAAACGATGTTCCAGCTTGTCATTTCTTCGAACTGCAGCATGCTAATGCCGATCTGTACCGTTCGCATCTTATCGCTGTTCGTTATGAGCAGGGGCCAAAGGTACATATTCCACGAATTCAGAAACACATAGACAGACAATGAAGCTATGGCAGGACGTGAAAGTGGCAGTACGATAACTAAGAAGTGGCGGATATGCCCGCTGCCATCTATTTTAGCTGCTTCAAAAAGCTCGCGAGGCAGCTGTAAGAAATATTGCCGCAGAAGAAACACGCCAAACGCAGACGCGAGAAAAGGAATCGTCAATCCTTGATAGGAATCCAGCCATCCCCATGATTTTACCGTCAAATAATTGGGGATAATGGTGACTTCCCACGGAATCATCATGGTGGAGAGGAATAAGGAAAACCAATATTTTTTGCCTGGAAAACGGATATATACAAAGGCGTAAGCAGCCATGCTCGCGATAAAAACTTGTCCAACCATAATAATGGTCGCGATAAGAAAGCTGTTCGCTATGAACGCACCAACGGGAATAAGCTCAAATACGGCAGAGATGCTGCCCAAATACACGCTATCGGGAAACAAGTCAGGCGGAAATTGAAGAGACTGCTCAGGTGTCATCAATGCCTGTAGAAATGTGTAAATCAAAGGGAACAGCATGGCAATGGAAAGCAATGAGAGCAGCAAGTACACACTAGAGCGGCGTAAAAATGGCTTTAATCCGATCATTGGTAATACACCTTCTTTTCTACAAACACAAACTGGATAATCGTCAAAATAAGAATGATAGCGAATAGGACTAGCGACAAGGCGCTTCCTGTTCCGAATTGGTAGTTAATGAAAGCTTCTTTATAGATGGAATATACGAATACCTCTGTTGAACCGGCAGGTCCGCCTTTGGTTAGAAGATGGATTTGTCCAAAGGATTGAAAGGAACCGATGATCGAGATAACAGCTAGGAAAAATAGAGTAGGCGACAGAAGCGGGAGTACGATTTGCAAAAATGCACGGAATGGGCCTGCGCCGTCAATCTTTGCGCTTTCGATCATGTCATCCGGAATACTCTGGAGACCGCTCAGCACGATAATGTAATTGAATCCCGATTGCATCCAGATGGTCATCATGGATATTGATAATAAAGCTGTAGATGGATTGGTAAGCCATTGGATGGGGGCAATGCCTAGCGTTGATAGGATATAATTCAGCATTCCGAGGCTGGGGTGAAAGAGGATCATCCAAATGACGGCTGCAGTACTTACGGACAGCGCGAGCGGCATTGCGAACATGAATTGAAAAATACGCATGGCTGGCAGCTTGATATGCGTGAGCGCGGCTGTAACGATGCCAAGTACAATGCCGACAGGAACGGTGTATAGTGTGAATAGGCCTGTGACCGTCAGGCTATTCCAGAATATTTCCGATGAAAACAGCTGTGTATAGTTATCGAACCCGACATACTCAGCGACTCTTCCTCTGGGATCTGTTAATTGGAAGCTTAAATAGACTGATTTCAGCAACGGATAAAATAAAAATACTGTAAATAGCAAAAGTGAAGGAGCCAAAAACAAATAACCAAGTGCGTTCTCCCTCAATCGATTCGTTTTAGCGAGTAGTCGACTAGCAGCGTGAGAGCTATGTGTACGCTTAGCGGCTAGAGTAAGCTTGCCTTCTTGCATGTTCATTCCCTACCATCCTTTCACATCCATGTTCTCCATATAGTGTAGATTTAGAATGTTCGAGGAATGTTTTGAAATTAATAATAAATTGTAGATCGCTAGCATTAAAGGATAGGCATGCACTGTTGGTGAATTGTAAAATACCGGAACTTTTAAATCGTGATGCTCGTTATTAATTGAAAGGGGGGTTATGATGAAACGATGGACGAGTGCAGGCCTCATCTTATTTTTGACAGTAGGGATGCTTCTGGCTGGCTGCAGCAGTAAGCCGTATGGTCATTACCGTGATGACCAAATGATTGGTTTTATTAACGGTTTGAACGATCAGGAGAAAAAAATCGTATTCGATATTTCCGAGTGGACGAAGCGCGATGAGCCGGGTCCAGCTATAGAAGATTGGGGCGTAGAATATGAGGCCCTCGTGCTTCCAAGTACCAGAATAAACAATGAAGCAGGCGATAAGCTGAAGTGGGAGGACTTGAAGCAAGGACAGATGGTTCAGATCAATCCCTCGCGTACGGAGAAGATTACGGATACACCGGATGAGCTCATTGTTTTATCGATGTCCAATGAGCAGCTTTTTAAGAGAGCAGGCTTGTTGGCAAGCAAAAAAGGCAGCTACCGAACGACAGTTATATACGAGGATGGTAAGGGAGAGCCTTTTGATATTAATGACATCGAGAAAGAAGCAAGCATCATGCTTAAGGGCGGCTACAGCATGATGGCGTACAATCCAAACGACGTGCTAGATATAAAGAAGATGTTTAATATCGAGCAATTTCCAGTCATTTTAGTATTCAATACTGAGAAGCTAGCGCTAAAAACAGATCGTCTGGAGGATGCAGTAACTTTTTTGAAAGCTAAATAGAGTTGCGCAGCAGCCAAAGATTTTATTTAATGAGATAAAAGATAAAGCATATTAAGGTGGGGCTCAAAATGGAAGAAATACAAGGGGATTTATTAACATCGAAAACGTTGAAATCGGATTTGATTAAGCTCGGCATACAACCTGGAATGACGGTTATGATGCATACCTCGATGAAGGCGCTTGGCGGTTTTGTATCCGGCGGGCCGACTGCGGTGATTTTGGCGATAGAGTCATGCCTGACAAGCGAAGGTACACTTGTTATGCCAACGCATACGCCTGATTTGTCTGATCCTGAAATTTGGCGATATCCGCCAGTGAAGGAATCATGGTGGCAGCCGATAAGAGATACAATGCCAGCTTTTGAAATAGACCTGACTCCTTGCTTAGACATGGGGGTCATAAATGAATGTTTTAGAAAACAAAATGGCGTCGTTCGAAGCAATCATCCACAGGTTTCTTTTGCAGCGTGGGGCTCCCAGAAGGATAGGATAACTGCAAATCATAGCTTGGAATACAGTCTGAGTGAACATTCTCCGTTAGCGAGACTTTATGACTTGGAGGGCTGGGTGCTGCTGCTGGGCGTTGGTCATAATAAAAACACTACTCTTCATCTAGCGGAGTATCGGGCTGAGTATGCAAATAAAGAAGAAACGATTAATAAAGCACCGATGCTTGTAGACGGAGAGAAAAAATGGGTTGCGCTGCGCGACGTTGATTTTGATACGGATGATTTTAATCATTTAGGCGAGTGTTTTGAGAAAGAAACAGATCATGTTAGCAGAGGAAAGGTCGGCAATGCGGACGCGCTGCTCATGCCAGTTAAAGCTTTAGTTGATTACGGAGTAAAATGGATGGAAGCTAATAGAGGCCGCTAGTTTCCCTTTTGTAATATTTTTCCCCAATGTCGAAATACGGTGGTATGATGAGAAATATAACCATATTCATCAGGCAAAGCTTTCAAGAGCAATAACTTGCTAGTGAGCGAACAGAGGGGAAGCGAACGAATGATAACGCTATTGAAAAAGCATCTGATTGTCCGTGTTTTATGCGCTATGACCGTAGTTATGATATTGATCGCGGGAGGCTACATAGGAACACAAGTAGTGCAAACCAATTCTGCAGTTGAAGAGGCGATTAACAGCTACAATATTCGAATTGCAGAGAGCTATGCGGCCACGCTTGAGTCGGGAAAATTTACAGAATTTCTCAAACAGCCTGAGGAAACAGAGCTATACTGGTCTATTCGCCAAGAGCTCAGCTATTTCCGTTCGCAAATTGGCGCAAGGTACGTTTATTTTGTTCGTTTTGATGAAAATCGTGAACCGAGAATTATGATCGACGGTTTGCCTAAAGATGATAGCTCAGCTTCCCCTATTAATGAAGTAACAGATATGCCGGCTTCGGCGGTTGAACATATTTTTGCTGGAAGAAACGCAAGCTCTCCACTAATTGAAAACCCGGTATATGGTTCYTACTTGTCTGCCTATGTACCTTTGAAAGATGACAGTGGCGCAGTGGTTGGAGCAATTGGCATTGATACGGATGCCGCTGTATTCCAACAGCTGGCTAAGAGTGTCATAAAGGAAAGCATCCCACTCTATATCATGATGCTAGTCATCACGCTTGTTTTAATCGGGGCGATCATCTGGTTTGTCCGCCGATCGCTTCAGCCTCTGGAGACGGTAACTGCCAGCGCTGAGAAAATGGCTTTAGGTGATCTGGTGGAAGCGAATGCTATTTTGCGAGCAAAGCCAGTCAAATCTGTTGATGAAATAGGTACGGTATACAAGGCGATGCTTACGATGTCCGAGCATTTGAATGAGCGAGTTCGAGGAGTAGTTGTCAATGTAGAAAAGACGTCTGAGCAGCTCGTTTCATCAACACAATCCTTTGCAAGCAGTGCTGATCATATGCTGCAAATGGGCGAGGCGATGAATGGTTCAGTTCAGCATATTTTCGAGGGTGCGCATGCCCAGAAAAAAAGTGCAGACGACAGCGCACTTGCGATGGAGGAAATTGCGCAGGGAATCGTTAAGATTGCGGAATCTTCATCCACCGTTTCGAGTGCAGCGGTACAGTCATTGGAAATCGCACAATCGGGCGAGCAAGCGATGATACAACTGAACACACAAATTAAAAATATTTCGGCTTCTGCCGGTCAGACACTGCATATTGCAAGGCAATTGCAGAGCTATACAGGTGAAATCGGTCATGTCATTGGCTCCGTTCGCGATTTTGCTTCCCAGACCAAGCTCCTAGCACTAAATGCATCGATTGAAGCAGCGAGGGCTGGTGAGCATGGAACAGGCTTTATGGTTGTAGCGAAAGAGGTAAGCAAACTAGCGGAAGCTTCTGCTTCCTCCGTACAGCAAATTTCATTGCTGCTTGGCAATATTGAAATAGAATCAGGGAAAATTAGCGAAGAGATGGAGAAAGCCTCAAGAGATATTGAAGACGGAGTTTCTTTATCGGGTGAAGCAGCCGAATCGTTCTTGCATGCTGTTGAATCGTTCCGACTTGTGAGCGAGCAAATTATGGAGGTATCGGTGACGACGGAGCAGTTAACAGCTGGTTCTGAGGAGGTAGCCGCTACAGTGAGCAGTATTGCGCATATCGCAAGAGATGTATCGGATCAAACGGAGCAAATTCAAATGCTGACTGCACAGCAGCTGGACATGATGAAGCAAGTACATGATGTGTCTGTGGTGTTAAGCTCTAATACGAAGGATATGAGACAAGCCATTGCTCAGGTTAATGTTTGATTTAAGCAAGTAATAGGCTGCCAATGCTGGCAGCCTATTTTTTATTTGCATATTAGCTTATTACTTAAGCTTCTATGGGCTTAATCGCTTCATATACGTAATTTTGTTTGCCGTTTGATGGTGCTTGGCCATAGTTGTAATCAGCTGACACAATCACATCGGAAAAACCTATGTTTTCTAAAATAAGCTTAAACTCTTCGACACCGTACCAACGTAAGGCAAATCGCTGCAGCTCAGTTTGGATAAGAGCGCCGTTGTGCCATTTTTCATATTTAATATATGAAATCTTATATTGATTGTATAAGTCGGCTTCAACAAGCTTATCTTCCATGGTGATGATGTCTCCATCCGGCAGGTTGAATGTCGACGTACCGCTGTATTGCCCACAACTGAAATTGTTGTCAGGCAGAAACAGGTCAAGTATGATACGTCCGCCTGGCTCAAGATGATTATACAAATTTTTTAGAGCCAGAAGTGATTCGTCTCGGTTCTCTATTAATAGGAATGAACCGCCTGGGATAATGATGGCTTCATAGCGATGAGGCAAATCAAGCTGTTGCAAATTTGACTCATACAGCTCAGTAACGAGCCCGCGTTCCTCACAGCGTTGACGGCAGGATGCGAGCATTTCCGCTGAATAATCAACGCCATCGACTTGCAGCCCTGCTTCTAGAAGCGGAACGAGARCACGACCAGAACCGGCCATTGCTTCGAGAATACGACCATTGCAATCTTTCAGTCGATCTTGGTAATATTCTAAATCGCCACCGATAGATTGACCTGTTTTCTTGGATAAATCATAGACCACTGTGCAAAGTTCTCCATAATAACTAAACGACATACGTAATTCCCTCCGATAATTAGATGTTTACGGAAGGGATTGTAATGATTATCCCTTACGCACCTTAATAATGAACGTACCGGAATGTAGTTTTTGCATGATAACCACTCGCTTTCTTGTAAAGTTATTATAAGTATAGGCAATGGGTAAATATAGGTCAATATTTCCAGAAAAAAGATATTTCTAAATTCTCATTTACAACGGGTTCATTTATACTATTAATGAATGCTGGTCTATGAGAGGGTGATTATGGAATGCATGTAAACTGTATGTTGTGCAGAAAACCATTTGATATTAATCACAGTGATCCTCAATATCGAAGGCTCATTGAAAAACAAACGAAGTATTATATTTGTCAGTCATGTCATTCCAAAACAACAAAAGAAGCCAGTGCTATGAGCGAGATTAAGCCAGAAGGCCTTGATCCCAAAGGGTATGACAAATTAATAACTTAATTGTCTATGCTTTATGATGAACAACTACAAAACCGACCCACAAAACCCACCCACAAAACCCACCCACAAAACCAAAACACAAAACCCAACCATAGAACCTACACACGACACTCGGTAACGGACAGGAGAGACCTTATTTGCCGTAAATCGTACTTTTTCTCGATCTAACGGACATAGGATCTCTTATTTCATGATATCCGAAGGTTGTTGGGGTCATTTTGGGCAAATAGAGGATCCTATGTCCGTTAGAAAGCAAATTAGCCTTTATTTTGAGAAATAAAGGCTTATATGTCCGTTAGGACGGAACCTAAGCACAGTCGAGGTAATCAACGAGCCACATCGTATTTATTTATTGAGATGAAGCTTTTTATCCAAATATTTAAGAGCTTTCTCCGTACAAACATCGCTCAGTTCTGCTTTGACGATAGCTCTGGTCTCTGCTAGATTATCGTGAGCAACAGCCTCTTTACCAAGTGTGGTTTGAAGCCAGTGATCTGAGCTTTCAAAGCACATGCTGCTCCAACCGCCATCGAAGTCAGCTTCCTGCGCCCCGGTAATCACAATGTCAGCAAAGTTTTGAAGATCAACAAGCGCCCGATCGTAGTCCTTCTTCTGCTCTTTAGCAGTCAGCCGGCTTTCCTTACGCAAATTGCGTGAGTCGATATTGCCTGCTTCCTTAATAATATGATAAATATTTCTGGCTTCTTGGGACATAAGACCGCTGCTATAGCGTTCCTCAACGCTTTTTCCTTGGGACAACAAGAACGGGATATGAGGAAACAAGTCAACGTGAATAAAGGTTAGTTTGCTGCCAAAAAACTTGCCATATGCCGCATGCTCATCCTTTACGATTTTAACCCGCCATATCCACGGATCAAACTCAGTTTCTGTATGCCAGCTGTCACTAGGAACCACGGCAGTGAGGGACGGATGCTCAGGGATAAGGTCTGAGAATGGAAAAATCTTATATTGCTCGACCAGCTTTACGAACTCTGGATAAGTGGTAATGCTCATATATACACTCCTTATATCGTTTACTCCTTTATTCTAGTTTTCACCTGTCTAATCCTTCCATACAGCGACTTATTAAATTCGATCAAAAAAAGTAACTTTTTTACAGTAACTGGCGTCACTATACATGAGGTTAAAATGGAACAGCTCTTTGCTCATGAAAGGACTGGCGAAAAAGTGAAAGGAACATTCGTTTCAGCTGTCATTACGGTGCTGCTTCTTGCTGGTTGTGCAGCCGAAAGTGTTGACCCAAAGGCAACTAATGTACAGGAGCAGCAACTGGTTCAAGCTAAACTAACAGGGTTATTGGATAAGAAGATTAGTCCATCATTTAATATCACAGATGCGAAAGAAATATCTATTTCCAGAGTAACAGGAGCCAAATCCAAAGAGTCGGTGTATACGGATCAAAGGAGGCTAGAGGTTTTTGTCAGCGCTATAAATACAGCAGTACAAATGCAAGGTATTTTAAATATGTCGAACCCGATCTTTACGATTACGGTGAAACAGCAATTTGTGAAAAATACCTTCAACCTTTGGATAAACGCGAGTTCTAAACAGGGAGTTATTATGGATGTGAAGGACACACATAAGGGTTATGTATTAACAAAGGAAGCGACGAATGAATTACTCCAAATCATTCAAGAGGACTCACAGCTCACTGAGCAGAGTGAGTTCGTTATGCCGCTTGCCTATGAGTATGAGAAGGTTGAAAATGCTCAGAAGGTTGCGAAGGTAGATCATATTCAAATGGAGCAGCTTATTAAAGAACAGAACATTAATGATGGAAAAATTAGCATTTATTCGAAGTCGGGCGACGCTGAGCAAGTGTATGGTGCTTTCGAATCTGAAGCTGGTCTTTATGAGCTTGGGGCAGTCGGAGGCATGCACTCACAAAACAATGATGAGCTTCTATCGATCAAAGAGCTAGAGCTTTATGGTAAGTCGCTTATTCGAATCGACGGTGTCTTTGGGGCAAATGCACCGATACACAATTATTTTGAAATGAAAGATGGTAAACCCATTCCATTCCTGCTCGTAGATACTGGTCATGCGGAAGAAGTGGATGTAGACGGAGATGCCATCGAAGAAGTGGTCTCAAAACATGGTTTACCGCTGCTCACTTTTGTTTACAAATGGGAGGATGGCGCTTTTAAAGTTGGCGAAGTGGAATCGCAACAATAATAAAATTCGCAGGAGGTTTTAATGATGAAAAAATGGATAAAAGCAACGACAGCTGCACTAACAATAGCGGGTGTGCTTAGTGCGGGTTCTGCAACGATGGCGGCGTCTGCACCCAAAGCAACCATTAAAATGTTCATCGACGGCAGGCTCCAGGATGATGTGCTCAACGTGAACGGCAGAACGATGGTGCAACTCACAGCCTTTAATGATCCTGAAAAACTCAAATATTCCTACGAAACGGGTACCAAGACAATTGTGATCCAAAATCCAGCTCGGAAATTGACTGTTCGATTAAAGGACGGACTAAAATCAGCTGATGTAAATGGGAAAAAAGTTCCCTTAGATGCCCCGGTCACCGTAAAGAAAGGACGTACTTACGTTCCAGTTCGTTTTGTTACGGAAACGCTTGGCGGAACAGTAGGAACCGACAGCACAGGGAAACAGATTATTGTAAGAACACCGTCGGGTGAAGAGCGGTTTAAAACGCTGAGAAATGGTGATCTTACAGAAGCGCGAAAGCTTGCGATTCGTAATCCTGTAGTTGACAATGGCATTCGTATTGCTCCATATGGTGAAGGTTACACTTCCGTGTATACTTTCCCTCAAGGGGAGGTACTCCGTTTTACCTTGGAATATAGAGGGTTAATCACGTATTATGAAATCAACGATAGCGGTATTAGTGAAGTGAAATGGCAAAAGGATCTGTTGGGGAAAAACGGAGAAGCGGGCAAGGAACCAAAGCCGTTTGGTGATTCCGTCTATTTCTTAGATAACTTTATGGCGGATTGGCTGAATTATGGAACAATTGACAGCAACGGAAAGAAGACGGAACTAGACTCTATTGATCGTTATACGAATAAAGAATTTGCAAATGTCGTCATTTTACCAATTGAGGGAGAAGTACGAACAGATATTAAATAAGCAAAAGATTCTATAGGGAATTAGAGAGGAATTAACATTGATTAGAAAAATAGACATCACAGATGCTGCGATAGCAGAGGAAGTATTGCGTATACAGATTCCATCCTATAGGGTAGAAGCAGAGCTCATTGATTTTTATGAGATACCGCCATTAAAAGACACCGTTGATACGCTGCGAAATTGCGGCGAGACCTTCTATGGTTATTATATTAATAATGAGCTGTGCGGAGCCATCGCCATCATGATTGAAAATAACATCATAGACATTCATCGGCTCATTATCCACCCTAACCATTTTAGAAAAGGAATCGCAAAGCAGCTGCTTCAACACATCGAAAGCGATGGAGTCAGCGGAAGCGTGATCGTCGTATCAACGGGATCTAAAAACGCACCTGCGGTTAATCTTTACAAGCAAAGCGGATATGTTGAAACGGGAGTTATTAAAGTGGAAGAGCGGCTATCGCTCACCTCCTTCCAAAAAACATTAAATTAATTTCGCTCTCACACGTACTGAAGGAGTTTGATGATTTGTATCAGTTAGCCAAGGAGCTTAGCGGCTCTCAAGAGATTACCGTCTATGAAGCCAATCAATTATTTGGGGAGATCGGAAAATATCGCTTCTTGCAGTTCTCTGATCATGCGATTCAAGGAGCGATCGATTTGAAGGAGCCGAATCGAGTCGTCATGGAGTATCCGCGTGCGATTATGCATCTGATGGAAAATAACGATCAATCGTTCGAAAATGTATTTATGATTGGTCATGGAATTGGAACCATCGCCGGACACTATTCCGATAAACGATTTGTGATAGCGGAAATCATTGAGAAGGTAGTTGAACTGAGCAGAACTTATTTTAGCTATAGCGAGGACAATGTTGTAATTGGAGATGGGCGGCTGATCCTTGAAAATCAGGCGTCCGGCGGCTTTGATTATATTATTTTGGACGCCTTCACGAAAGAGGGGACTCCGCATCATTTAACGACATTGGAATTTTTTGAGTTAACAAAAGAGAAGCTGAACGCAAGCGGTTCGATTATTATGAATCTCTTCGGGAAAGTTAAAAACGATAAATTAATTAATTCAATTTATTCAACGCTTAAAGAGATCTATCCGTATACGAAAGCCTTCTCTCTGCCTGCAGAAGATTTAGCCGATACTCGTAATATGATCATCGTCGGCAGTAACAAAACGCTCAGCTTTCAATCACGGGAAATGGCTGGTTTCCTCGAAATAGAATTAGAAGAAGGGCATCGGATGGCGGACAAACGAAAAGGATGAACCGACTATACGGATCATTTATTGTCACGTATGATTTTTCGATATTCGCGCGGCGTCATGCCGACAATTCGTTTAAAATGGGTGAGGAATGCATCGATATTTTTGCAGCCGACCTCTTCCGCAATGCTGCTAATTTTTAGCTGGGAGTTCCTAAGGAGCTCGCAGCTTTTTTTTATGCGCAGATGCTGCAAGTAATGCAGGAAGGTTTGTCCGGTATGCTGCTTGAACACGCGGCTGAAATGCCGTTCGCTCCACTCGCAGCGATTTGCAAGCTGGCTAATGGTGACATTCTCATGCGCATGCTGTTCAAGGTAGTTCAGCACATGATGGAAGCGGGCGGAAGAATTCTCTTCTAATAATAGCTCCTTAGCGTCCTTCATTAATCGATAGACGGATAGAAATAGCTGCACTAGCAGCGTTAGCAAATAAGCCGATGATCCACTCCGCGGGAGCTCATATTCACGCAGCAGGCTGCGAAATAAATCTTCGATAACACTATCCGAGTCGAACAAGGAGTGGAAAGTGGATGCATCATTAAAACAGGTTACCAGAAAATCAACGATCTCCTGATCGCCAATCCAGTCTTTCTGAGATTGAAGGAGCGAGGGCATGAAGACGCAATTATATACAATTAATGGCGAGCTATTGCGTGAAGGTGTTGAAGGCCGAAAGACATGCGGAATGCCAGGCGGCAAAATAAATAACATCCCTTTATAAACGGGGACGACCTCATCCCCTATATGATGAAAACCCTTGCCTTCAGCTACATAAGCAAGCTCAATAAAAACATGATTGTGCAGCGGCAGATCAAAGTCTTCCTCGGCGCGGTTTACGAAGATGAACTTACTCTTTTGAAAATATTGCTCGCTCTCGTAAAGCAGCGTATGCTTGCTTGTCATCAGCTCTCATTCCTTTCATCCGATGTCGTTTTTCAGGGAATAAATGTCCGAAACAGGGGTAATTGAGTAGCATGATTTTACTATAATTAGAGGTAGAATGCACGTGAAAACATACGATTACTCGCTTAGAAGGGACGGAATAACATGATGGATTGGAATTGGAAGGCGAATTGGATTTGGGGCGGAGAAGTTGAAAGCCCTCGCAATGAATGGCGTTGCTTCAAAAAGAGCTTTGATGTTGCACCATCATCGGATGATTTTGACCAAAATACTCAAACAACACTGCGAATTAGTGCGGATTCTCGCTATGTTCTTTATATTAATGGCAAGCAGGTAGGACGCGGCCCTGTACGCTCTTGGACGGTTGAGCAATTTTATGATGTGTACGATATTGGCCATCTGCTGGTACCTGGGCAGTCGAATACGATTGCGGTGCTCGTACATCATTTTGGCGTATCGACCTTTTACTATTTAAGAGGCCGCGGCGGGCTGCTTGTGCAGTTGGATAGAAGCAGTGAAGAAGGAACGCAAACGCTGCTTGAGTCAGATGATACTTGGAGCACAGCTATTCATGAAGGCTATCATACACGTACGCCTCGAATGTCTTGTCAGCAAGGCTATTCTGAGTATGTTGATGCTGGCTCGTGGGACAGCGATTGGACTACAGCCACGGGTAGTGGTGATGCTTGGGAGAAAGCAGCGTTACTAGGGGGTGTTGGCACTGGACCGTGGAAGACGTTAATAGAGCGGGACATTCCGCTGTTAGCAGAGTACCCTGTTTATCCTTCCCGCATTTTATCTCTGAGCAGCGTTAAGTCCTTCAGCTTCTCTACGTCAATTGATATACGCAATCAAATGGTTGAAGGCAGTGAGGACCATGCAAATGTTGTCGGCTTCACGGGTTATGCGGCTACCATACTGTCTGTCCAAGAAGACACGGATATCATACTTGGGTTCCCATTTGCGAGTGAGTGCGTAAGAGCAGTCTCAATTAATGGGGTGAAGCTGGATTCGGATCAGTTCACGGGAGTGCTTCCTGAACGTTATGCGGAAGTGACAATTCAAAAAGGCGAACATTTACTCTTAATTGATGTGAGTGGAAGCATGCATACAGGTCAGCTGCACCTGGGCATCTACAGTGAAGCTCCGATTGAGGTTCGATCACCGCTAGCTTCTGAGCAACAGTCAGTAGGTGGATCAGCTTTTATTAGCATTGGTCCTTTTGACAGTACCGTATATTTGGATCATCAGGAATCAAGACAGATTGATTTTGAGGATGCGTATTATAAGCAAGTGATAGATAAGGTTTCTTCCGTTCAAGATTTGGATGCGTATTCTCCATATATTCGTTCTATCGATGAGAGTCTCGTAAGTGAAGTGGATGTATTCAGTCTCTCTGTCTGGAAGAAGGAAAGCACTCCGCATGTTATACCGGTGGCTTTGCAAAATCTTGTTATTCCGAACGCATCGCCAGGAGTTATTCCGATGTATCCAGGTCTAGATACAGAAATTATAATTGATTTCGGCAAGGAGCTTACGGGTTATCTATCATTTGAGGTTGAGGCAGAAGCGGGTGCTATTTTAGATTTTTACGGATTTGAGTATATGACAGAGGATTATCGCCAAGATACGTTTGGACTGGACAATACTGTGCGCTATGTATGTAAAGAAGGAAGACAGATTCATGTCTCTCCAATTCGCAGAGGCCTGCGGTACTTGATGTTGACTGTTCGAAATGCGAATACGCCGGTCAAAATACAAAATGTTCATTATATAGCAAGCCATTATCCAGTAGCAGAGATTGGTAGATTCCAAAGCTCAGATCCTTTATTGAACGACATATGGGAGATTAGCCGACATACGACGAAGCTATGCATGGAAGATACCTTTGTGGATTGCCCAGCCTATGAGCAAGTTTTCTGGGTGGGGGATAGCCGCAATGAAGCGCTGGTCAGCAATTACTTATTCGGCGTAAATGATATGGTTAAACGCTGCTTGCGTCTTGTACCGGGATCGAAGGATCAAACGCCTTTATACGCAGATCAGGTTCCGAGCGGCTGGAGCAGCGTTATTCCGAACTGGACCTTTTTCTGGGCTATTGCATGCCGTGAATATGTTGAGCAAACAGCAGATCTTCATTTTGCCCAAGAGATGTATCCGCATATCCGTTTTACGCTAGAGCATTATTTGAAGGAAATCAATGAGGATGGATTGCTCGCTATTAAGGGCTGGAACCTGCTCGACTGGTCGCCGATTGATCAGCCTAACGATGGCATTGTCACACATCAGAACTGCTTCTTAGTGAAGACGCTGCGAGTTGCCTCTGAGATGGCTGGTTTTTCCGGTGATGAGGAAGGGCGCTCACGTTTTGCGGCAGCAGCCGATGATCTTCAAGCGGCGATTAATCAGCATTTGTGGTCCGAGGAACAGTCTGCCTACTTGGATTGTATCCATGTGGATGGACGCAGATCAGACATCTTCTCCGTGCAAACACAGGTGGTCGCTTATTTGACAGACGTTGCGCAAGGAGAACGTAGAAGCATTATGGAGAAGTATTTGCTGGAATCGCCTTCCCATTTTGTTCAAATCGGCAGTCCATTCATGTCTTTCTTCTATTATGAAGCATTGTCGGCATCGGGACAGTATTCTACGATTGTTGAAGACATCCGTCGCAATTACGGGCAAATGATCGAGCATGACGCGACAACTTGCTGGGAGATGTATCCGAACTTCTCGGAAAATAGAGCGAATCCGAATATGCTGACTAGAAGTCATTGTCATGCTTGGTCGGCAGCGCCAGCTTATTTCCTTGGACGCGAGGTGCTTGGCATTCGCAGTACAGCAATGGGCTGGACGGAGGTCGAAATTAGTCCTAATCCTTGTGGTCTTACATGGGCGAAGGGAAGCGTTCCTCTCTCCGATGCAGGGCAAATCGATGTATCGTGGAAAGTGATCGATGAGAAAATCATTGAGGTTTCCATTCAATCCCCGGCATCGGTAAAAGTGAATGTTAAAATACCAGAAGGATACGAAGGTATCGTTCGGGAGAAAAAAATCTTTTAGCAGTAGTATCGGTTGAATTACGCTCAATGGAATGAAGATGCAAAAAAGCTCTCGCTGTCAGTAGACAGTTGAGAGCTTTTTTTATAGGAGTGATGAAATGCATTTGAATTATTTTAGTATAGATCGAACATGTTGACTTCATAGCCTTGTATCTTCAAATATGTAAACATCTGCGCCCGATGATGCTGAATATGGGTCGTAATCTCAATCAGCCATTTTGCCTGTACCGAACCGTGTTCTAGATAAAATGGTTTTGTTTTCTTGTGCAGGAAATCCTCATCCGGAAGACTTTCCATATAAGCTCTGACTTCATGCAAACCAGTCGTGAGCCAAGCAATTAGTTTCTCGTGGTCTTGATCGGCAGCTATATCCGCTTCAAGCTTGCGGATGACGGTTTCATCGTTCTCCTGAAGAATGAGCAGATCAACCGAAGGAATAGATACGATATGTTGGACAAGCTCCAGCAGCGTCCTCATATTATCATGCGGTCTGTATGACCAATGATCGGATGAGATTTTGCGAATCAAATTGGAAGAGGTTTTCGCGATATGCTCCAATTCCTCCAGCAGTAATCCTTTTACTTCATTAATAGGCTGAGATTGCATTACCTTCACTCCATTCTTCTTAATTATAGTATTGTTGTCACCCTTAGTGGGCTTAATACTGATTGTAGCTTATAATAGTGACAGTAGTTGTCATAATTAAGAAATGAATGGAGAATGAATATGTCAAAATCGAAACGGCTCATTGAATTGATGATGACTGTTAATAGAAAACGTAAGTTCACCGTCAAAGAACTCGCGGGTGAGTTTGAAGTGTCGACAAGAACGATATTGAGGGATTTGCAAGAGCTGAGTGAGCTGGGCGTTCCGTTGTATTCGGAGGTAGGGCCGCATGGCGGGTATCAGGTATTAAAAGAAAGGATATTGCCTCCGATCGCTTTTACGGAAGAAGAGGCTGTTGCGATATTTTTTGCCAGCCATGCTTTGAGGCACTATTTATATCTTCCCTTTGAACCTGAATCATCCTCGGCACTCAGCAAGTTCTATTATTACATGCCTGGTGATGTGCGGGATCGTATTGATCAAATGAAAAATCGTGTTGATTTTTTCACGCCTGCTCGGCAAATGAAATCCCCTTATTTATCGATCTTGCTTGAAGGGGCTATTCACCAAAAAGTGTTGGTTATCGAATATGAATCACGAGAAGGTCGGTCAAGCCGTCAAATACAACCGATTGGAATATATGCAAGCAACGGATTATGGTACTGTTCCGCTTACTGTTTTCTTCGTGCTGAATTGCGGTTGTTCCGTTGTGATCGAATTCACTCCGCTGTAGAGGATACATCTGATTTGGAAGCGCTGGATTTGCGACATGTAAACCTTGGGAATAGCGATGAGGTTTTTCAGACGCAGGAGACATATGTTAATCTTTACGTTGAATTAAGCAGAGAAGGCTTGCAGCGCTGCGAGTCTGAGCTATGGCCGCTGCCCAAGCTGAATATTCGCGAAGATGGTACAGGCTGGATAGATGGCGATATTCGAAAGGTTGATCTTTCGTTTTATTCGAAGTTTTTTATGGGTTTAGGTAATGAAGCAACTGTTAAGGAACCGGTTGAACTAATAGATCGCATGAAAAAGATATTAACTGAAGTCATGGCTAAATATGCGTGAAGTTAAAGGATAGACAACAAAATAAAATTAATTTCAAAAAACACTTGCATTAGTAGGCGAGTACATGGTATATTCTTATTCCGGCCAAGAAACACACCGGAACAAAAGAAAAACAAGCAAGACAAACGATAGAAAAGTTTGCTCTTTGAAAACTGAACAACGAGTAATAACTGCCTTGCAAATCCTTCGGGATGAGCAAATATAGCGATAAAAGTTATGAGCAAGTCAAACACATGAAGCTTTTCTCTTCGACATCGCGTCGAAGCGAAAACTTCCATTTGGAGAGTTTGATCCTGGCTCAGGACGAACGCTGGCGGCGTGCCTAATACATGCAAGTCGAGCGGAGTTGATGAGGTGCTTGCACCTCTGATRCTYAGCGGCGGACGGGTGAGTAACACGTGGGTAACCTGCCTGTAAGACTGGGATAACATTCGGAAACGAATGCTAATACCGGATACGCGATATGGTCGCATGACTGAATCGGGAAAGATGGAGCAATCTATCACTTACAGATGGACCCGCGG